>JBKJUH010000197.1:0-6341 GCA_046590075.1 Agitococcus sp. | reverse complement strand
ATCAACCCAATCTAATAAGGACAACAGGCCATTAAGGTTTAAGACGGGCGTTTGCCCATTTTGTGTCATTTCCAGTGCACCGTAATAAATTTGCTCTACATGAATTTGCTGTGTTTTTTGTAAAAAGCGTGCCGCCACTAATGCCAACATAGGTAAGTGTCTAAATCCATGTGTGACATCTAATACCACTTGTTCTTGTGCAGGCAATAGTTCGGCAAGACGCGATAGAATTAGCAGTTGTTCTTCGGTAGATTTTGCGTAAGGTATTAACTCGCAATGAACGGAAATGCCTAATTTTTTAGTTAAGAATTCACCAAAGGGTGTTAATAAATTAGCATCAACACGAGACTCTTGTACGGCTTCCGCTAATGCTAACCATTCATTATCCAAGCCATTGCTTTCTTCTAAGAAAACATCCCACATACTGCCCGAAGTACCTAGCAAAATAAGCCGACTGGGTTTGATTTTTTGGGTTAAAGCCAAACCAAAGTATTGTTGATTATCGTATTGGCTTTTATCTGAAAAAAGATAGTTGGCAGATTTGTAGCCATTTTCGTCTTTTTTATTGGTGCTTTTGCCTAAAAAACTAATTAACGTGGTCATAAGTTGCACTCTAAGTTGTATTTATGATGCTTTTTTAATCTCAAATCGCTCTAAACGCGCCTGATATTGGTTCATGTCGTCGGTGGTTAATTCTTTGCCACGTAAATGGGCGGGCATATCAAGGCTTAAATGCCAATACTCAGCACCTTTGGCGCAAACCGCATGCGCCAGTTGAACAGGTAATGTGCCCAACACTTTATCACCCTCATGAATTTGGTCTAGCAGTAAATGCGACACCACTTCATCTACAGGTAAGCCTTGTTGAGCGCACCACGCGACTGCACCTGCATGACGAGAAACAAAATAGGTAGCCAAAATCAACATCTCCTTAAAAATGACATTTTAGTGGAATAACGGGAGAAGCTATGGGTTTGGCAAGCTTACAATGGTGTTATCAGAGAGGGCGGGTAAGTCCTCAATAAGCACACTGGCGGGTAGTTGCTTGGTGACTTTCACACCTAAATCAATAAACTTATGCACGGTTTTGGTTAAGCTACCATGACCATCTTTTAGTGTATTAAAGGACTCTTTGTAGCTGATTTGTGCTTTGTCAATGTGTCGGCCTAAGTCTTCCATTTTGTCGACAAATATGCGTAATTTGTTATAGACGTGGCTTGCTTGATCGGCTAGCTCGCGCGTGGTTTGATTTTGACGTTGAATAACCCACAAATTAGCGACCACTCGCAATACAGGCAATAGCGTTGTTGCGGTAACAATAGCAATGCCTTTTTCATACGCTTCTTGAAATAAGCTCGGATCGCGTTCGGCTGCCAATAAATATGCTGGCTCAATACCCATAAACATAAAGACAAAATCGGGGGAGTTAAGCTGTTTTAATTTATGGTAATAGCGTTGGCTAAGTGTGTTGATGTGGTCGCGGACAGATTTCAAATGGGCATTCAGTGCGACTTGACGCTCAATGTCTGTTTCTGCACCTACATATTGGGCATAAGCAACCAACGACATTTTACTATCGACAATAATGTGTTTTTGCTCGGGTAAGTTAATAATAAAATCTGGCCGTTGATTGTTGTTGTCGTCGTCTTTGTAGTTGGCTTCTTTCAAGTATTCAATGCCTACTCGCAAACCCGATTGTTCCAGTAATAAATCGACTTTTTGTTCGCCCCAAATGCCTTGCAGCTTTTTGTCACCTTTTAAGGCACGAGTTAAATTAGCAGCTTCGGCAGTAATGTTTTGATTAAGGTCGCGTAGTTTTTCTAGCTCGACCTTCATGCTGGTATGGCCTTCGACGTTGTTAGTATGTACTTCGTCAACACGTTTACGAAAGGATTCTAATTGTTCTTTAAACGGTTGTAAGAGGGTGTCTAAGCCTTGTTTGCTTTGTTGTTGAAAGTGCTGTTGTTTGTTTTCGAATATGCTATTGGCAAGGTTTTCAAACTCTTGTTTAAGGGTGATTTTGTTATTTTCGAGCAAAGCCAGTTTTTCTGCCATGTTTTCGGCATCTTTGTGGCTTGCGGTTTGCAAGGCTTGAATTTTACTTGA
Organism: Agitococcus sp.; assembly: GCA_046590075.1. Taxonomy (GTDB): domain Bacteria; phylum Pseudomonadota; class Gammaproteobacteria; order Pseudomonadales; family Moraxellaceae; genus Agitococcus. Next base: position 4,235 of record JBKJUH010000197.1, on the reverse strand, counting down.
TGTTAGATTAAGTTCATCGTTTAACTGATTGATTTTTGTGTCTTTTGCTTGCAGAGTCAGTTGTAACTGGCGCAGTTGTTCTTTTTCGGCATGTGCTTGACCAAGGTCTAGCTTTTGACTTTCGATGAGGTCTTGTTGAACGGCAACTTTACGGCCTGCGTCATTGAGTTGAATGTTGAGTTGCTCAAGTTGTTGTTGGCGTTCGTTTAAGCGTGTCGTTAGTCCACTTTCATTCGACTGGCTTGCGCTGAGTTGGGCATTAGTCTGGCTAAGTGATGCTTGAAGTTTTTCTGATTGCTGCTGTTTGTCGAGATGGCTTTGTTTTTCGTCGGCATAATGTGCCTGTAATTGGGTTTTTTCTTGTTGTAGTAAAGCTAACTCTTGACTTAAACGCTGTTGCTCTTTTTCGAGTGATTGTTTTTCGTTTGTCCATTCGGTTTGCAATTGTGTTGTGGATTCATTGGCGGAGCTTCGTGACAATATGCGGCCAAGCCACAGACCTATCAATAAAAAAGCGATACAAGTGACAGCGAAAATGGCAATGGTTAGCGTGTTCATAGTCTTACAGTCTCAACAGAAAAAGGATTCAGCGAGTATGGTTGCTTGCGCTAATAAAAGCGTAAAACGCAAGCTTGCAATGGCAGCAGCTTAACTCAGCGTTAATCAATAACGTGATGACAGTCGATAGGCTTCTTCAATGACACGCATAGCAGGTAGTTGATCCCAAATACTCTCGTCTTGCCATTCGCCAAGATGAATGTGGCGTGCAAATTGGCTAAGCTGTGCCAACATTGCTTTTTCCCATGATTTATCTTCGCTGAAAATTTGCTTTTGTAAGTGCCATACGCCTTCGCGGTTAGCAGTCACTAAGCCTTTGTTTGTCCATAAACTGACGCTTTCTGATTTTATAAAACCCGTTTGTTCGCTATTAAGTTTTCCTTGTACCCATGTGTCTAACATGACCCAACAACGTTCAGAACGTCCCATTAACCAAGAGCGATCTTCGTTTATACGGCCATCATCGACGGTATTACTGGCCCACATGGTTGCCGATACTGCTTCAAACGGGCCAATTAAAAAATGAATTAAATCAACTAAGTGATAGCCCGCATCCAATAATGCACCACCACCAGATTTCTGCCGACTATGTCGCCAATTAACCGATGGCAGGGCATTAGTCGTCTTAATTTGTGCTTGTGGACTACCTTTGCCTAAATGCAAATGCGCGTGAATCTCGTGAGTTTGTAATGATTGCTGTTGTAAATACTCACGTAAAAACAGATAGCTAGGATGATGACGGCGTTGAATTGCGGTTTGTAAAGGGCATTTTGCTATAGCGGCTTCAGCAACAAACCGTTGCGCTTCTTCGTAATGTCGGCCTAAGGGTTTTTCTTTGAGTAGCGGCAGCCCAAAAGTCAGCAACAATTGCCAAACATCTTCGTAGGCATGATGCGGTAACGCTAATATTAAACCATCTAAGCTTAAAGAGTTTTGTGCGGCTTTTAAGGCACCTATTGAATTAAATAATTGTAGTCGTAAGTCGGCATATTCTGTTTGAATGGCTAGTCGTTGTGCATCGTTGGCTTCTACACCTGCAACGATACGAACATCGGATGCTAGTCTAGCAGCGCGTAAATGCTCGCAGGCTTGTGATCCCAAACCAATGACCGCTAAATTAACCATAGAGTTAGACTTAATCATTAGTGACCCCACATACTGCCAGTTGTCATATCAACAACGCTGCCTGTCATATAACTACTGGCTGGTGATAATAAAAAAGCAATCACTTGCGCGATTTCTTCGGGTGTACACAAGCGTTTCAAAAAGCTGCCTTGGGCAATTTGTTGGCACCTTTCGACACTCCAATCGATTGTCATTTCGGTAACGGTTGGGCCAGGTAGCAAAAGATTAACACGCACATTATCTGCACCTAAATTACGCGCACAGCTCATGGTTAAGCCTAATAAAGCCGATTTGCTGGCGGCATAACTGGGTTTGCGCGCGCCAATCAACCCCACTGGCGAACCGACATTAATAATGCTTCCCTTTTTTTGTTGGCGAAAATACGGGGTTAATGCGCGTGTTAAACGCATAGCAGGAGTGATATTAACGGCAAAAGAGTGCTGCCAATCATCGTCATTTAGTGCGTCAATGGTATTGCCACATGAAATACCTGCCATGTTGACTAGTCCTGCTACTTGCGGCAAATTGGGCAATAACGCGAGTAAGCAGTCGCACAACTTTGGGTCGGTGAGATCCGCTAATAATGGAGTGATATTGGCTTGATTTTCGGTTAGTGCTGCTAAACGACTAGAATTATGGTCGATGGCGATGACGTGCCAACCTTGCTGCGCTAAATGCATACACGCGGCGCGTCCCATTCCTCCTGCTGCACCTGTAATTACGACTGTGTGTTGTAGAGTAGCCATTTATATTTCCCTATTCGATTATTGTTAATTGATACGTGGCTATTGATGACTTTTGAGTTCATCCACATTTAAAGTACATTCTTGAACATCGTAAGCGCGTAGGCTTGCGCCATAAGTCAACATTTGCTGTGGGCTTAACTCTACACCGCGCAGTTCGGGTGGAATACGTAATGCTAAATGAACATAACGCGCACCTTTAGCACACACTTCCGCTGCTAAATTAGCAGGCAATGTGCCAATGACAACATCGCCAGATGCTACACAATCAATATCTAGATGATCAATTTGTGTGCCTTGCCAGCCTTCCGCCGCTAACCATGCTAACGCCCCAGCATGACGAGATACAATCCATAAAGTAGACATAGCTTATTCTCTCTTGCCTTACAGAAAAAATATGCGCCATTGTTGACGCAGGGTATTTAGCGTTGCGTGTGGGTTAATTAATTCAGCAAAGCCATTTGTATAGGGTAATACGGGGTTGTGCCAAGTGTGGTCTAATATATTGCCATAGCAGGGCGCCACTAATGGCTCGAGTTGAATCAATTGCTGAATGTTATCCAACACCAGCATGGGTTGACCTGTTAAGCATTGTGTCAGTTGTACCGCCCATCCATGCTCCATGGGATACATGGATTTTAGGTGGTTTTGGGCGTGCGCTAAGTACGTCAAAGCCTCATTATGCTGTTGTAAATTAAGGCAACATAACGCACGTCCGACTGCTAATAATCCTTGGGCGATTGGTGTTGTTTTAAGTGTGTTAATGCGGAGAGTGTTTCCCCATATGTCCACAACATCTTGCGCGTTATGGCCATGACGAGCTAATTCTAAAAATTGCAGCCTTGCCAACGCATGATGAATACTGTCACTGGCCTCTTGGGTTGCACCATGCCGACCTAACATATCTCGTGCATTTTGAATGCTGGTTTTTAGCAAAGTGTCAGCGCGTAGCCATTCATTATTACGCATTAAAGCACTAGCAAGATAGTTAAGCTGTTTGGATTGCTGACCACTGCCAACAGGTAAGGTGTGAAAAGCAATATTAAAACAAGCCAATGCTTCTTGGGGGTGATTTGCACGCAGTAATAACTCGCCTATTGCGCCATAACCTTGAGTCGCGCCAAATAAATCCCCTGCTTGTCTAGACTCTGCCAAAAATAGTAACAACCATTCGCGCGCGCTATGCCAATGACCCGTTCGTGTATAGACCTTGCCTAAACCGAGCGCAATATCTTTTTTGAAGCCTAATTCAGCTTCGCCTTGCTGTATCAATTGCCAACCTTTGGCAAAATGAATGGCAGCGTTGGCGTAATGGCCTAAATAGTAGTTTTGCCAACCTTGCCATTGAGCTGTCATGACCTTCGGCCATTGCTGAGCAGATGAGAGTGGCTTGTTGGATTTAAGTTTAGCAGCCAGCCAATCATTGACTACTGTGCTATTGGGGTTTTGTTTAAGCATTTGTCGTGTGTCACTTTGGTGCCCGTATTCAAGCAAATGCATATGACAGTCATATTGATATAAATCGGCAAAGCTCAATAAGTTGGTCATGGTGATGTCTCATCGCCTATATAAAGGCATTAACAACTAGTAATATAGTGAAGTGTTATCTGGCTAAATCGTGGTGATGTCAAGCGTTTTATTAATAGCAATACATGGTGACATTTAATGGCCTGATTGGTAATTTATCAGCCAAATAATAGTCTAAAAGTGGTATGTCGAGGTTGGTTTGTAAGCTTGCAAATACAAAGACTGACTGACAAATCGGAAATGAGTTGGTGCAAGATAAATAAGTTCTTAATAATTTTAATG
>JBKJUH010000226.1:0-12114 GCA_046590075.1 Agitococcus sp. | reverse complement strand
CAAGGGGCGATTCATCATAGCGCGATGGTGCCAACAGTTTTGCCCATACAAATTATTCGTATTGGACAATTAGCGATAGTGTGTTGCCCTGGTGAATTTACCACAGTCGCAGGACAGCGCGTAGTAGAAGTAGTGACCGACTACTTGCAGCCGCATGGCGTGACACAGGTGTTAATTTGCACGTACTGTAATGATTACATGGGTTATGTCACCACCAACGAAGAATATCAAGAGCAAGCCTACGAAGGTGGCCATACGATTTATGGTCAATGGACCTTAGCGGCTTTTCAGACAAATTTTGCAGCATTAGCGCAGGAGTTTATTAAACCCGTATCCCAACGACACCATGACCAAACTACACGACCAAAACCTGTACCTTTAGATGAGTTAGCGTTACGTAGTCATTTGCCAGTGCCAAAAAGGGGTGGTGTTTAACATAAGCCCCGTCGACATTGAAAGCCGTAGTTATATTTTCCGTTCGTGGTGATGCTGAGTTTATCGAAGTATCGAACCCACTGGCAGCAAACACTTCGACAGGCTCAGTGTGAACGGCAAATGCTGTAAAACTTATGCGCCAGTACTTATTTAGAGCAACCATCAACTGATAACCGCGTGAGTCCTAAGCTGAAAAGATGGTGTCTGCAAGCAGTGAAACAGCAAAGAGTAAAAGAGATCCAAGCTTAATCGGCTCTTACCAACTCGCTGTATTCTCCGTTAGTGGCTAGCGTAACCGTGACGGTGTCCTTGGTGCGGTTGCGCCAGAACCAGCCGTGCCTGCCCTCAAACGCCGCTTCGATTACGCCTGCATCGCGCTCTTTGCCAACGCCTTTACTGTAGCCATGATATTCAATGTTAAGTGACTTGGAGTCCGCATGGTTATCGAAGTTTAATTTGCCCGTGCTGGTCCATTCGTAGTTTATTTTCTGTCCTTTTTTCATGACAGCTTTGATTTCGGCTGCTTCATTCGGCGCAAGCGTAATAGTGGTGGTATGCTTGCGTGTGGTTAGTTCAACAAAATCGGCTGTTACTGCTGGCGCGGCCGTTGCTTTGGCCACAGGTGTCTCCAATGCCGATGGTGCGGGGGATGCGAGCTTGGCGGCTTCTGCCTGCGCTGCTTCTTGAGCCAGAGACACTCTGATTTCCCCCATTTGCTGTAAGCCAGTCAATTTGCCGAAGCCAGTGGGGTCAATGGCATACTCGGCTGGCATGACTATGGTAACAAGTAGCACGCCTGCAACCATAGCACCAAGTATGGTGGATTTAATCAGCTGCTTGGTGGAAGGAAGTTCTCTATCAGCAGGGATATTGGCGTTATACATGGTTGTTCCTTATTTGGATTATGGTGTCTTACGAAACGACATAGCCAGTGATTTGGTATCCCATCAGAAGGAAACCCAGCATCATCATAAAAGCGTTGACTCTATAGGCATGGCGCATAAAGCTGTCAGATTTTCGCCAATAAGTGATGGCAATGAGGATAGCCACCAATGCCAGAATTTGTCCTATTTCTACACCGATATTGAAAAAGATAAGGTTGAAAATCAGACCATCGGCGGGCAGCTCATAATCAAGAATTTTGGTAGCAAGACCAAAGCCGTGAAACAAGCCAAAGATAAAGGTCGCGGCTTTGGTATTAGGCTGGAAGCCAAACCAGCGCTGGAATGCACCCATATTATCAAGTGCTTTATAGACGACGGAAAAACCAATGATTGCATCAATGATATAGGTACTAATGTTAATTTCCATCAGCACACCTGAAAGCAGCGTGATAACGTGGCCTACGGCAAAGAGCGTGACATAAATGCCTACATCCCTCAGGCGGTAAAGAAAGAAGATCACCCCAAACAGGAATAACAAATGGTCATACCCTGTTATCATGTGCTTTGCGCCTAGATACATAAAAGCAATGGCATGTACGCCAGAAATTTCAGCAATATAGCCCTTGTCGCCAGAGGCAACGCCGTGGGCAAACGCTGCATCGGCAAGAAAAAAACTCGCTAAAAGCAGGAGTAAAATTCGCATTAAGTTCCTCGCAAATATTTGGTGATTTCTTGGCGTTGTCGCATTTTCTTTTTTACCTGCGTAAGTGTCTCATGGTCGATGCAACCCCCAGTATGGTCATGCACAAATAGCTGCTTGGTTTTGCTTATCACGGAATAAACGGTCTGTAGCTCCTGAGCCCTTTCATACAGGGTTTGTCGTCCTCAATCGAGTGATGTTTTGCTCATATGCCCATCGACGCGTTTGAGCCGCTTGATGATGTCGGGGTGCTATTAATGATGTATGAACCTTATCATTTTATCCTATGGAGGGAGATGGGATACAACTATGGCTATAATATTAAGTACCAGCGCGATTGTTTTACAGTGTTTTCAATAGGGAATTTCCTGCTAGAAGCCTTGTGCTGCATGGATTTCACAGCTTATGTAAAATACATGAAAACTTTGGCCTTAGTACTTATTAGTCAATCACCATTTGAAAAATCAACTATAGTGTAGATACCATGATGATATCGTTTTGTTTGGGTATTTGAGAAATGCCAACAGAAATACCAACAAAAGTGTTGGCTTTCAATGGTTTTCTTTAGACGGCTTTAGAAAACAAAAAAGCCCTGACTCTTACAGAATCAAGGCTTTTTAGCTGTGTTTAGACAGGGCTAAACACTCAAATGGTGCCAGTAAGGGACTGTGTTTTTATGTTTAACTATCTGTTTTTATTTGAGTATTTTATTTGGCGATATTTAGTTACCCATAATGTTACCCAGATTTTGCGATTGTTGAAAAGTTCGACTTTGGCTTACACTGAAAACTGTTCTAATTAGTTGCTCAAAACGAACTCTTGCGTGGGTTTCAAGCCCGCTGTAAATCAGCCTTGCTAATGCAACTTTTAGGTTGCGAGTCATTTAATTAAAATGCTCAGACCGTTTTGATGTGTTGGTTCTACTTTGTATGATTTTACCTGCCTAACATAAGTTCGAATAAAGAGATGAGAGGCACATTCTCTTAGTCTGTTGTACTTAGTAGCGCTAGTTCGGATTTTAGGTCTTTTTCATAAAAGCGGATTTGACTCTCTTGATTTTGTAATGCCAAGTTTTTTTGCTCCGTGCTAAGGTCTTGGTTTTCGAGCTTACTTTCTCGTAAAAGAATTTCTTGTTTGCATGTTTTAAACACTAGGCCATCAATTAGTACTTTTTGAAGCTTTTCTGTTGCCTCTAGTCTTCTGATTTTGAGGTTTTGACGGCGTTGCTCGGACTTATTAATTTTGCCGTCTATGCTGTATTTTTTCTCAAGCTCTTTCTCTTTCTTTTCAATGGCCTCTGCCAAAAGGCCTTTTTTCTTTTGTTCGTACTCATGCCCTAGATCAATAAGCTCTTCCAAAGTTCGATTGATTGTATTGTCACCTGCGAGTTTTTTAAGCTTTTGTTCAACACTAATACTCATGACAAAACTATATGCTTTTCGTCCGCTCCCCTTGTCTCGGTTTTTCTTCTGATTCCATGCAGCCCTCATCTTTTGAATTAGCAAAGTGGAAGCCTCCACAGAGCACTCCTTGTTTAGATATTCATTAATTCTTTCAAATCGAATAACGGGCAAATAATCGTTCTCAATCAAAGTGAATCCATGCTTGGCTACATATTCTATTGCCCACTGACATTGTTTTGGGTTCTTGCCATCAATCCAATCAAGCCATTGTTTCTGATTAGTCACTTTCTTACTCCGCATATTTGATGGGTTTTGGACAGTATTTCATGACTACTACTAAGTATCAAGATAAGTCAAAAGCTTTGTAATAGGCTTGGCTATAAGCTAGGCTTAAGTATAGTAGCAAGCTATGTCATATATTTATAAATTGACCGTGGGTAAAATCTATATATATTTGTGATTGGTGGTGTAATATACTACGGTTAATAGATCTAATTTATTTAGATCTACAATAATATTTAATTATAGTATAAGTATACTTTAGCCTGTCATGAGTTTTCACATTGCAAAGGAGTTAAAACATGAGTCCTCTTACCCCATATCCTTGCGAGGCAGTCTTAGCGATAAACAATAAATGGATTACAGCAGAGGCAAAATATTTGCTCATCCGTGTTTTGTTTCTCTATGGACGTTCGCCTGTAGATGCGACTGTTGAGACTTTAGTTAAGGAAATTGGCATGACTGATGCCCTGCTGAAAAAGGCAAGGGAATTACTTTTCAATGGAGGGTATCTGATTAGTCCATCCATCGAACCTGATGCTATTAAAAGACCAATGCGTGGTCGGCCAAGAGTGGTGTTTATGGTGTCGGATCTGTTGATTAAGGATTTGAACGATTTAATCAAGAAGCAAAAAACACGAAGCCAAATGTCGAATCACCTCACCGAACGTATTGCCATGTTGCTGTACTGGAAAAATAAAGATGTAGGAAATAGTGCAATCCCTATTTCTAAAAGTCATGTTGAAGTAAAAAAGAAATCGAAGGATAAGAAAAACCTTAAGCCATTACGTCCTTCCACGAGGGTTTTATTGTCAGTGCTCTATAGCAATGCCGATGCAACGGGAGTTGTAAAAGGTCTAGGTATGTCTGCGCTTGGAAATTCGGCAGGAATGTTGAGTGATAGGCTGGAGTCGCAAATAGATAAGCTGATTGAACTTGGTTATATTTGGTCGAAGGTATCTGGCGTAACGGGTAAATTTGGGTTTGGACGTTCAACAGGAACTATTTTTCTCAATGTGTTTGATGATGGCTTAGGAGTGGATATAGACTCGGCTGTTCTAATATTCATGAAATCGAATTTTACTGATGAATACAATCAGTGTGATTGGGGGGGCAGACTATTTTCTTGGGCAGTTAGAGAAAGACGTTTATTTTCTGATTCGAATCTCACTAAAGATAATAATCTGCAAAGTAGACTTGTATCAGCAGATGAACTTATAAAACAACTTGATGCTATTAGGTTTATTTTCTCTACTCAAGGAGTATTTGGTGATTACTTTGTCAATCAATATAGTGATGATGTTTCTGACTTGCTGAAATTTCCGATAGAAGTAGTTGCGTATGATTGGATTAAAGAATTTCGATGTTTTAAGCTTCATGAAATTTTCAAAGATGTGCCACTGCTCATTTTTTCCCAATTCTTGCAGTATAAAATCAACGAATATGCTTCAATTATTCTTTCCCAGTACTGGGATGATCTTGGATTTAATCCAATGGATATTCCTGAGCAATTAATTGAGCAAATAAAGAGAGAGGTTTATCCTATTCGTTTGTGGAAGAAGGCAACTGATGTAGTGCAGTCACAATTAATTGCAGAAGCCTTAGGTTTGCTTATTTATCTGGTTTCACTAGAGGCAGCATTGTTAGCTAAGGGAGTTGTGATTACAGTGTTTAAGGATAAAGCGGGTGTGTTGCCACTATTGAATAAAGCCTCATATGCGATGCTGCCTTTGAAGTACAAAGAGGGAAGGGTTGATAAATTAGCAATTGCAGTTAAGTTGGAGGATACCTATACCCAAGTTCGCTGTATGATGATAAATAGAAATGAAGAGAAAAACACAGGGCAATGCACCGTGGAAAAGTCTGATTATGCAAGTTTGAACGATATAGGTTATGAAACTTTGGCTGATTTCGGTAGCTTAATGCCAAAAAAGCCATTGAATGAAAGTCAGACAGGGTAACCTTATCAGCTAACTCTCATTGATGTTTTGACACTTATTTAGCTAAAGTGACGGCATATTGCCCCACCCAAGGGGTTTGCTAAAAATGAGTCATTTTCTTGTGGGTATATAATATTATTAATAGAACATTACAATGAATATGAATAGTCCACTACACTACATACCACCACTAAACCAATTACATATCATAGTGTTAACAAGCCATACTTGCAGGGCAGCCTACTCATAGGCTGCTAGCGTTCATCAGTATATTTATATTTAGAGTTCTTTTGCTATGGAAATAATTCCCTACAAGAGACGACGAAAATGTTCAACGACTTACTACTGAATAGCCAAGCCCATATTCTCATTGAGATTGAAGGCTTGGTTAATGCCATCAGTGCAGGTACTTACCCATATTGCCGTGACAATTTAAACTGCTATGGCCTTCCTAGTCATTTGACGCGATACCTATCGGTCTATCATCCAAACTATGACTATAGCGAGCATCTAACCGTCTTTTGGTTGGGTTGCCAGCAAGCAGGCATATTCCCCAACAGTGTTTTCATTTGGCCTGAGCAAATCTTAGCGTTAGTGCAGTTTATTTCTGTACAGGTAAAAAGCGATTCCTTTCGGCGTAAAGCCCCAGTCCGTCGGTATCAAACTAAACAAAACTGTCAGAGCATTCAGCAATACGCCAGTGCGCTACATGACCGCTATTCACGGCTGTTAGTCGTGCGCGTAGATTTATACTACCGTATGGAGGCTCAGTCTAGGGTTGGTATCCATATGGTTTATCAGCATTTGGATCAGATGGCTAAAGCTCTGTACACGCATCATGATATTTTTGCACATAGGCATGGTCATGCGTGGTGCTTGGAGCAAGGGGCAACGCGGGGCTACCATATTCATTCGATTTATTATTTTGATGGTTCTAAACATCAGAATGATTGGTATAAGGCCCAGCAGATAGGCGAGCTTTGGAGCGTGATTACGGGTGGTTTGGGGGCTTACCATAGTTGTAATACAACTCAAGAGAAAGCCAAGTACGAAAGCCGTGGGATGCTAGGTGTAGGGATGATTCATCGTAACGATACTGAGGCTTGTCAGAATTCAGTCCATGTGGCGAGTTATTTGGCGGATGCAGAAAAAGATCAGTATTTGCGTATGAGGCCTAGTGGTCGAAGGGCATTTGCAACGGGTAAGTAAGCATAGGGGTTGGCTAGATTGCCAGCCCTATCCATAGCCATCCAATCGTATTTTTTTACATCCAATGCAGATGATATGCGGAGTGACCGCGATACTATTTGCGAGGATTTTAAGATGAATGCTATCAATGAAAACAAACAAACGACCATGATACGTCTAAAGCAAGTGTTGGAATTGACTGGTTTAAGCCGCTCTACGGTATATGAGTTAATGAATGTTAATTCACCACGCTACGACTCCAGCTTTCCCACCAGTGTTCGATTAACCGCTAGTACGGCAGCTTGGGTTTCAGCGGAAATTGATGCGTGGATTCAGTCTAAAATCACGCAGAGTCGCAGACGTTGAGCATGGGTTTGTCGGTGTTAAGCATCTTGTAACATAAGCATGACTGCGTCATTTCACTATCTGGTCTTTATAGACTCAGATAACTCTCATTATATGTGTAATAACCTATCAATGAGAGTAATCGAACATGAATGACCTTAACACCACCACGTATAGCCAATCCCACATCCTTATCGAAATAGAGCGTATTGTCCAGCTCATCGAGTCTAAGCCCATGATGCTGAATGCAGAATTGACAAATGAGGATCATCCGTTCTATCAGTCAGTCATTAACGCATTGCCACGGCTGCTAACGGCTTATTCACCATTTCACAAATACAGTGTGCATATTGAAGTCTTTTGGGAAGCGTGTTGTGCGGTAGGAATAATAACGAAGTTGGGTTTTGTGTTGGTGATGTACCCGACAATTGAACAGGTGATGGCGTTGATGTCTTGTATAGCGGAGGGTGTTAAACAACCACCCTACAAGCGATTTAAGAACGATAGACGTTATCAAGCGGCTACTAAGAAAAGTCATCTAAGCCAATATTCAGAGTCTTTACATGCGCGATATGGACGATTATTAGTGGTACGGGTTGATTTCTATTACCGTATGGAATGTCAGTACCGAGTGACCATTGATGATGTCTATGGACATTTAGCAATGATGACTCATGCCAAGTATGTGAATCAGACCTTTGAAAACATGGTCGGTAGTGCTTGGTGTATTGAGCAAGGTGAGACGCGTGGTTATCACATTCATGCTGTTTTTTACTATCTTGGTGCGAAGCATCAAAACGATTGGTTTAAGGCTCAGCGGATTGGTGAGCTTTGGCAGAGTATTACGGCAGGGTTGGGAACCTATCATAGTTGTAATACGGCTGAAGAAAAAGATAAGTATGAGGATTTAGGTAAGTTGGGTGTAGGTATGATTCATCGTAGTGATGCCCAAGCTTGTCAGAATGCTATTGATGCGGTGGGGTATTTGGCTTCCCTTAAAAAGAATGACCAACATTTGCGAATGAAGCCTAAAGGTCGAAGGGCGTTTGCGACAAGTAATTAGTTGCTTCGCTTCACTCAATTCATGACGATGGATTGAGTGTGACGTACACTAATAAGCGATTATTGGTTAAAATAAATTGATTTATTGCGTAATTAACGCATAATCTAGTTTTATTATTGGCTTAAAGGAGGCGGCAATGCTGATCGAGTTCCGTGTTAAGAACTTTAGATCCCTGCGTGATGAGCAGGTATTGAGCCTTGTCGCTTCCAATGATAAAACCTTAATCGCTTCTCACGCTATGGTAACGGGTCTTAATGCTGTGCCTGCCTTATTGCGTAGTGCGGTGGTTTATGGAGCCAATGCCAGTGGCAAGTCAAATCTCATTAAGGCAATGCAGTTCATGCGCGGTGTGGTGACAGAGTCAGCCACTATTATGCAACCAGGGCAAGCTTTCAATGTTCAACCGTTTAGATTGGATACTGAGTCTGTAAATAAGCCTGCCGAATTCGAAATCACCTTCATGCTGCAAGGTGTGCGTTATCAGTACGGGTTTAGCCTAGACAGTCATCGCATCATCAGTGAATACTTGTTGGTTTATAAGGCCTTTAAGCCGCAGCGATGGTTTGACCGTTACTTCGATGCGGAAATGGGTAAAGATGTTTATGAGTTTGGTACGGGTTTAAAGGGGCCTAAGAGCGTGTGGGAAGGGGCTACGCGTGATAATTCATTGTTCTTGTCAATGGCGGTACAACTGAATAGTGAGCAACTACGGCCAGTGTTTGACTGGTTTTATCACCATTTAGTCATCATTAACGAAGTCGCGCCCTTAACACCGCAATTTTCAGTGCAAATGCTGCAACAGGTGGAACAACGCAAAGCGATCTGTGACTTTTTGATGGCTGCGGATATTAGCATTGCCGATATTGATGTGGTCACTCAGAAAAAAACAGGTCAGGTCGTGCGCTTTGATTTTGCGGTAGGCAAGACCGAAGTACGCACCGAAGAGATAGAGGAAAGCCAATTACGTTTTCATCATGTCACCGAACAGGGTAAAGCTGTCTTTGATTTGGCTGACGAGTCGAGTGGTACGCGTAATTTGCTTTTTCTGGCAGGGCCAGTACTTGATATTTTAAACAAAGGTTTGACCTTGGTGATTGACGAGCTGGATACCAGTTTGCATACCTTGTTGGTGCGTGAGTTAGTGCAGCTTTTCCACCAGCCTGCGCTCAATGCCAATGGCGCACAGCTGATCTTTAGCACGCACGATACGTCATTGTTGGATGCTCCTGACTTATTTCGACGTGATCAAATTTGGCTTGTGGAGAAAGCGCGTGATCAGGCTTCTAGTCTTGTCAGTTTATCTGAGTTTAGCCCACGAAAAAATGAAGCCTTAGAGCGAGGTTATTTGATGGGGCGTTACGGTGGTGTTCCCTTTCTAGAGCACCATTTGGGAGTGAAGCATTAATGGCGCGTGATAACTCCCCGAAAGTACGTCAACGTCAACAACTTGAGCGTAAACAAAATCAGCGCGCTAGTTATGATCGTATTCTCATTGTTTCGGAAGGTAGCAAGACTGAGCCTTTGTATTTTAAGGAAATTCGTTCCACGTATCGTTTGCACACGGCCAATGTCGAGGTTCGTCCTAGCGAATTAGGTACTGATCCAATACACGTCGTGCAATATGCAAAAGACTTGTTTGAAAACGGTGATGCTCATAAAGGGATTTTGCCGCGTGCGTTTGAACAAGTGTATGCTGTTTTTGATAGGGATGACCACGACAGTTATTTTCAGGCACTGAGATTAGCTGAGTCCTTGCAGGGCAAATTGCGTAATGATGCTAGGCAAGGGATTCAGTTCAAAGCAATTGCATCTGTGCCGAGTTTTGAATTATGGCTGTTGTTACATTTTGAGGATGTACATGCACCCATTCATCGCAATGAAGTGATGCAACGGTTAAAAAGTCACATCCCCAATTATGAGAAAGGGGCGGGCGGTGTCTTTGCGATGACGTGTTCAACGTTAGCAGAAGCAACACGACGTGCCCAAAACTTAGCAGAGCGGTTTAACGCAGATACCGAACCAGAACCTTACACGGCTGTTGTCGAGCTTGTACAATTGTTGACCCAATTAGGACGCTAAATATCCATGTGATACTGATGCTTCAGTCGTAACTGTTCTAATTGTTGAACGTAGGCCAATGCCTCGGCTTGAGAGTCAAAGACTGCCACTTTTCGGCGGTAACGTTTAGCCCCCATACGCCCCCATTCCGCAGAAACAACATAATCACTAAACAAGTCTTTGGCTAAGGAAATTGCATAGAAGCGAAAGCTGTTTGTCGAGTCATCTATTTTTGTCCAAGTAGAACGCATGGCGATACTCAGTTGTACAAGGATTGACCTGTATTACGGTAGCCTATAAAACCTAAACCAGCCAGTAATTTTGTAATGAACTACGACACAGGTAGTCGTTTAGGTGATTACTAATTTAGATTCATTCATGCAAACTTTAGTCTACATGCCTATAGGACAGCCAGCCATTTACCACCTGTCGGACTCCGCACTTGTTTACTTGTGATTGTGTTTTGAATTAAGTACATTATTCAAAATAAAACAAACATAAGAGCTGGATATGCCAAGTGGCGGCAAACGGGAGGGTGCAGGCCGACCCAAAGGTAACGGAGTCTATGGCGAATCAACGCAGGTCATGCGCGTGCCTGTGAGTGCTGTGGCTGATATTCAACTTATCTTGCTAAGGTGCAAGTCCAAGCAGACCTAAAGCTTGCACCTGTCCACGCAATCGAAGCCTTTCAACTCGGTATTGAACATCCCTCTATACGACTGCCTTTAGTCGGCTCTTTGGTAACAGCAGGCTTTCCATCCCCTGCGGATGACTACATCGAAGACTTTTTGGATCTCAACGAATTAAAGAAACTGTTTTTATATGTTTTGAGCCAATAGCAACAATCCAGACGATTGTTCAATGACTGACTTTAAGGTGCTAAATTGATTTTCTAAACATGTCACCGAGCAGGGTAATGCTAGTGGGTGTCTAAAGGTTATGACATAAAGACTTCAATAGAGCCTGTAAATTGAACCTCATTGGTCGCCGTCCTGATAGCTGTTTATAAAAACGGATTGTCAGGACGACAGCACGCCCCACACGCGCTGTCAAGTATTATTATATTCAATGGGTTAATGGGTGGCTTCTTAAGTTCAGTGTATTGCCGTGTAAGTTGATTAACTAGGCTTTAGAGGTAAACTCTGCTTTTACT
This sequence comes from Agitococcus sp., assembly GCA_046590075.1. Taxonomy (GTDB): domain Bacteria; phylum Pseudomonadota; class Gammaproteobacteria; order Pseudomonadales; family Moraxellaceae; genus Agitococcus. The sequence goes on along the minus strand of JBKJUH010000226.1, from coordinate 666 downwards.
TTTTGGCGAATGGCACTAAACGAGTTAGTCATATCTGTTGTTTGCTTTTTAATGCCTTGCTCGATTTGTGAGACAAACTGATTAAGCTTTTTAATCAGTTCTTCAATTGCATTATCTTTGCCTTTAAACGCTAAATAAGCCGCAATAAAAGGGGCAACAACGACAACCAACGGTGCTATAGCAGCATCTGACCAACCAAACTCTGTTTCTGCTGCGGACTCAATAGAGGGGTCTCTTTTATTTGTATTATGAGACTGCATATCTTGATGAGTAATATGTTGAATAATATGCTTATAGTGTTCAAATGATTGTTTTTGTGCAGTTCGCCCTATATTAGAAATACGTGACATAATATTTTGAGACTCAGAGGATAAACGGTTTTGCACATCTCGACTATTTAGCCCCATCGTACCTACATTGTTGCGAATCATACGCACCATATCACTACGCCAGTTACTTAACTCTTTGCGCATCAAGCTTTCGCAGTGGGCAGGAATACGCTGTACTAACAGCAATTCCCGCTATTTGCTTAAGAACCGAGTATTTTCTTGTGGCGCGAGGTTGATGTTTTCAACAGTCAGCCAAGCTCAGTAAGTTCATCTTGCCTTAGCTTAATCCGCCTGTTACTACCTATTCATACGCTAAAAAGAGACGATAGACCTGTAG
>JBKJUH010000224.1:0-3504 GCA_046590075.1 Agitococcus sp. | reverse complement strand
AATCTCACTACCGAGTGGGGCGTTGGGGTGAGATGCTTTAATTAACATGACTTTCTCCGTGTGCGCCCCATATCGTTGTTATGAGGATTTGGCTGGGCGCATTTTTTGCCAAACTGCTGTTAAGGGGGCTGACAGTGCATAGACAACTGACACGGCCAATAACCCAATGGGTAAGTCATAGGCCACAATACCAATCACCAGCACGGCAGGTAACATGACCGCAAACGGTACTCGGCTACGGTCTAACTCTTTGAAACTATAAAACTTAAAATTACTGACCATTAAAAAGCCACTAAACACGGTGATAAGTGAAACTAAAATCGCAAACTCTTTCAGTGTATTGGGCATTTGATTATCGAATCCCGCCCAAACCATGCTGGCAATAATGGCTGCTGCCAATGGACTGGCTAAACCAATAAAGTAACGTTTATCGACACTGCCTATTTGCACATTAAAACGTGCAAGACGGAAGGCTGCACAAACGGTATAAATAAAGGCGCAAATCCAACCAAATTTACCTAATGTTTGCAAACTCCAGCTAAATACCAAAATGGCTGGGGCAACACCAAACGACACTAAATCAGACAGTGAATCGTATTGTTCGCCAAAGGCACTTTGGGTGTTGGTCATGCGGGCAACACGTCCGTCCATGCCGTCAAACATGGCTGCAAAAAATATGGCTATAGCTGCTGGTTCAAAACGTCCTTGCATAGAGGCAATAATCGCGTAAAAACCCGAAAACAAGGCTGCCGTAGTAAACAAATTGGGTAATAAATAAATGCCCGTATTGCGTACTTTTTTGCCGTTTTCACTGGTTTCTTCGACAACTTCAAAGGTGATGCCGTCATGGTCATCATCTTGTTCATTATTGGGGTTGTGCATACACAATTAACCTTGGCCAAAAACAGCGATAATAAACAGCATTTGGCGTTGGTGCTATGTCTTTGTTGATTAGATATGCGTAGGAGTGATTTTGTTACAGGAAAGTTGGATTATTTTTGCCGATTTTTAGCGAAAGAAGGTAAAGGGCGAAAGATTTTTCGCCCCTACGGCTGAATTAATCGGCTTTTCCATCCATGACGACAGACTTTTGCTCTAGGGCATATTGATGACGAGCTGCTTCATCATGAATTTCTTTGGCACTACGTTTTTCGGATAAACGTTTATCAACAATCCATTTAAAGAAAGTGGGCACAAAGAAAATAGCTAAGAAGGTTGCCGCCATCATGCCGCCCATAACACCTGTACCGACTGATTGTCTTGCCCCTGCGCCTGCACCATGACTGATTGCCAGCGGTAACACGCCCAAAATAAAGGCTAACGAAGTCATGAGAATGGGGCGAAACCGTAAACGTGCGGCTTCTATGGCCGATGCTGCCGTTGATAAGCCTTCACCTTTTTTCATAACAGCATATTCGACAATCAAGATGGCATTTTTTGCTGCTAGACCCAATAAAGTGACTAAACCAATTTGAAAGTAAACATCATTGGTGAAACCACGCAACCACACGGCAGCTAATGCACCGAAAATACCAAATGGTAACGCCAACAATACCGATAACGGTAATGACCATTGGCCATACAATGCCGACAGAATCAAAAATACCATCACTGCACCCATACCTAAGGCTAAACCTGACGAACCACTGGCGCGTTTTTCTTGATAAGAAGCCCCGCCCCAATCATAACTAAAATCAGCAGGTAAGACTTCTTGTGCCAGCTTTTCGACTGCGGCAATGGTTTGCCCTGAGCTAACGCCCATTGCACCTTGACCGAACAATTTTACCGCAGGTAAGTTATTAAAACGGTCTAAGGAGTCGGGTCCTGAACTGTATTGCACTGTTGCCAATGACGACATGGGAATCATTTCGCCTTTGTCGGAGCGCACCCAAATATTGCCAATATCATCAGGTTTGGCACGATAGGCTGGCTCGGCACTCATTAATACTTGCCAAGTCCGACCATATTTATTGAAGTCATTAACGTAATAAGAACCTAAAGTAGCCGCTAAAGTGTCATACAAATTATTGAGATTTACACCCATGGCATGCGCTTTTTCACGGTCAACATCGACACGCAATTGTGGACTGTTTGCACGCCACAAGGTTTGTACACCGCCAAGCATTTTGTCTTTGCTGGCGGCGGCCATAAATTGCCCCATGACTTCCGCCAACCTTGCTGCGCCACCTTCACCGCGATTTTGTAGATACAACTCAAAGCCGCCTGCTTGGCCTAAACCCATAATGGGTGGAGGATTAAACGCCAAAACCAACGCTTCTTTAATGTGTGCCGTTTTCATAAACAGCTCGCCAACTAATTGTTGACTGCTAACTTGACGTTCATCCCACGGTTTTTGGGTGACAAAAATAGTGGCTGCGTTATTACGGAAGCCGCCACCCAAGAAGTCAAACCCTGTAAAAGCAACAACGTCTTGATTAGCAGGATTACTTTTCATAATTTGCAGCACTTCTTGCACAACTTTATCGGTACGTTGCAAAGTTGCGCCATCGGGTAAAATCACTGCACTGATGTAATAACCTTGGTCTTCATCGGGCACTAAACTACTGGGGGTGATTGTCCATAAACCGACAGTCACCGCCACCATACCTATAAATAATAAGGCGGCAATAGCACCACGACGAATCATCCACGTTACACCTGTGACATAATGTTGGGTAATTCGGCCAAACCAGCGATTAAACGCGGCAAAGAATCCCCCTAAGGCTTTGTGTTCTGTTTTTAGAATTAACACACACAATGAAGGTGTTAAGGTTAAGGCGACAATGCCCGAAATCACCACCGCAATGGCAATAGTGACCGCAAACTGACGATACAATTCACCCGTTAAACCGCCTAAAAAGCCAATCGGCACAAAGACCGCACATAACACCATGACAATGGCAATAATCGGGCTAGTCACTTCGTGCATGGCTTTGATAGCAGAATCGTAGGCGGAGAGATGCTCTTCGTGCATGATACGTTCGACGTTTTCTAAGACGACAATGGCATCATCAACGACAATACCAATGGCCAACACCATGCCAAATAGCGTTAAGGTGTTGATGGAGTAGCCCAACATATACAAACCCGCAAATGTACCAATTAATGATATAGGTACGGCAATGGTGGGAATCAGTGTCGCGCGCCAGTTTTGTAAGAATAAAAACACCACTAAAAATACTAATACCATCGCTTCCGCTAAAGTTTTTAACACTTCACGAATGGATACTTCAACAAAACGTGTGGTGTCATACGCTATCGAATAAGTCATGCCTTCAGGAAAACGTGCGCCCATTTGTTTTAACGTGGCTTTGACGTTATCGCCCACGTCTAAAGCATTGGCACTCGGTTGTAAGAAAATACCGACTAAGGTTGCAGGTTTACCGTTGATTCGACCAATAAAATCATAGTCTTTTGCGCCTAACTGCACTCTCGCAACAGACTATGATTTTATTGGTCGAATCAACGGTAAACCTGCAACCTTAGTCGGTATTTTCTTACAAC
>JBKJUH010000029.1:0-2540 GCA_046590075.1 Agitococcus sp. | reverse complement strand
GGTTTGCTAATATGAATATGGCATAAAGCGTATTGCGGACAAACTTTGTCCTCAATAAAAATAACAAATAAATACGGGTTAAACGCCCCTTAAAAGATATACTCAGTAAGATTGTATATCTTTTGGAGTGCCATCATGCAAGTATGTAAATGGGGCAATAGCCTCGCTGTTCGGTTACCTGCCGCAGTTATCGAGGCTTTAGCGTTAAGTGAAGGCGATGATATAGATATTAAAATTGCTGACACGCGCTTATTTGAAATCAGTAAAAAGCCAACAAACCAAGAGTTACTGAATAAGTTACGCCAATTTAGAGGCAAATTACCTGCTGATTTTCATTTTGACCGAGATGAAGCAAATGGCAGATAAATTGTTTGTTGATACCTTGGTAAATGCTTTTGTTGATAGCAATGTCGTACTCTATTTGCTTTCTCAAGATGCACAAAAAGCAGACCAAGCCGAAACGGTATTGAATAAAGGCGTCATCATTAGTGTGCAAGTACTCAATGAAGTGACACAGGTGTTACGACGTAAAATAAAATTATCGTGGCCAGACATACACACCTTTTTAGCACTGATAAAATCACTCTGCACCGTACAAGCATTGACAATCGACACACATACACAAGGTCTGAAACTTGCCGAGCGTTATCAGTTTTCGGTGTATGATTCGATGATAGTCGCCGCTGCATTATTGGCGGATTGTCGCATTTTATACTCCGAAGATATGCAGCATGGATTGGTAGTTGAAGGCAGTTTGCGTATTCAAAACCCTTTTGCTTCGATGGGTGCTTAACGTCTGTTTATCTAAACCCGTAAGGGCAAATAATTATTTGCCCTTTATTGTTTGTGCTGACGATGTATCCTCATTTCAATCCCCATAAAAATAACGAATAAATACTAAAATCAGTGTTTATCACATTCCCCTCATCGACTGCCTAGTGTTATGGTTAGCACCCAATAAAACACAAGGTAAGCTGGTATGACCTCTGCCGTTCAGCCCGTTATTACTGCGCTGGGTGCTGTAATTCTAGGTAAAAATCAACAACTTAAATTATCACTTGCCTGTTTATTAGCTAAAGGTCATTTGTTGATAGAAGATTTACCAGGTATGGGTAAAACAACCCTCGCCGAAGCATTGGCTCGTACCTTAGGCTTAAGTTATCAGCGTTTGCAATTTACCAGTGATATGTTGCCTGCTGATATTATTGGCGTTTCTATTTTTAACCCTGCCGAGCAACAATTTAGCTTTCGTGCGGGGCCAATTTTTACCCAAGTATTACTCGCAGACGAAATTAATCGCACCAGCCCTAAAACCCAAAGTGCCTTATTAGAAGCGATGGAAGAAGGGCAAGTGACCAGTGATGGTGTGACTCGTCCTTTACCTAAACCTTTTTTTGTCATTGCTACGCAAAATCCCAGTAGTCAAATGGGTACATTCCCACTGCCCGAATCGCAACTTGACCGTTTTCTCATGCGTATTCAATTAGGTTATCCCGACCCCCGTGCCGAACGTGAACTGTTGACAGGCACAGACCGACGGATTGTATTAATGACCTTACAATCCCTAGCCGATGCCGACCGTTTAACCGCTTGGCAACAGCAAATTGACAAAATTCATCTGAGTGATGCGGTACTTGATTATCTGCAACGATTAGTCGCTCATACGCGTCAAAGTCGAGATTTTGTCCATGGCTTGTCACCGCGTGGCTTATTAGCCTTGAAGCGTGCGACCCAAGCGTGGGCGTTTATTGAAGGGCGAAATTATGCCATTCCTGAAGATGTACAAGCAGTGTTGCCATCGGTTGCCGAACATCGTTTGCGTGGCAGCATTGACGACCAAAGTCGGATGCACTCGCTCACCAGTCAGTTATTAAATGCTGTTGATGTGATTGGGTAAATAATGACGGTCAAAACAAGAATAAAGGCATTCTACCAAACACGCTGGCAACGCTGGATTAACCGCCGAATTCCGCGTACGCAAGATATTGTGCTCAATCAACGCCGAGTGTTTATTTTCTTAACCTCGCATGGCGGCATGATGTCGTTGTTATTACTGTGTTTATTTATTGCAGGCATTAACTATGGCAACAACTTGCTGTTGGGAATGTGCTTTTTTTTAGGCAGTTTGGTGGTGATAGCAATACACCATACCTTTGCTAATTTATCGGGTTTACGCATTACAGTGGTCAATACCCGTCCTGCCTTTGCGGGTGATGTGGCAGGGTTCACCATTCGCTTATCGAATCCTAATCAGCGTCACTATTACAGCTTGCTGTTAGAGTGGGATGAAGCGTCCGAAAAAATAGCCTACTTAGATACCAGCACCGACACAACTTTATATTTACGCAGTCAGCAACGGGGATATTTTCGTCCACCACGACTCAAAATCAGTACCGTTTATCCTTTAGGTTTATTACGTGCATGGACATGGTTAGATTTAGATTTAACGGCCATTATCTATCCCAAACCGATTGCTTCTGATGTTTTACCCGCAGGAGATGGTGATAAAGATGACGCTGAATACAACAAAAAAAGACGCA
>JBKJUH010000310.1:0-5498 GCA_046590075.1 Agitococcus sp. | reverse complement strand
AGTTTAACCAGTTTTAGTCCCTTAAAAGCCGATATTAAAATTCCCGAAACTAGCAGTAGTAAAATCAGTCTCAAACAAGCCATTAAATTTTCCGTTGATGCAATTCCTGATTTGGTGTTAAACGGCCAAGTTGTAGCAATGGAGTCAAGTTTAGATGCAAGTTCACGTGCTGTGTTAGTTCGTGCAACCATTGCTCAGGGCGATAAGCGTATTAAAGCTGGAATGACCGCTCGTGCCAGCCTGCAATTAAAAGCCAATCTTGACATTGTTATTCCTGAACAAGCCTTAGTTGCTCAGCGCGGCAAGTTTGTGGTTTTTACCGTTAAAGATAATATAGCGACGGCGACACCCGTCGAAGTAGGGGCAAGGCAAACGGGTAAAGTGGCCATTATCAGTGGTTTAAATGACGGTGATGTTATTGTGGTTTCGGGGCAAAACAAACTGTCTAAACCACAAATGCCGATTAAAGCTGTGCCTATGCAGGGAGGCTTGTAATGCAATTACCTGCATTATGTATTAAACGCCCTGTGTTAGCGACAGTGATGAATTTGCTGATTGTCTTAGCAGGTTTGTTGGCTTTTGAGCGTTTAACGGTACGAGAATATCCCAATATTGATATTCCGACAGTGACGGTTGCGGTAGATTATTCAGGTGCAAGTGCGGCGATTGTCGAGTCAACGGTGACAAAGATACTAGAAGATTCGTTGTCGGGCATTGAAGGCGTTGATTATTTATCGTCGATTAGTCGCTCTGGTCGCAGTCAGATTACACTGGCGTTTAAACAAGGTCGAGAGATTGATAGCGCAACCTCAGATGTACGTGACCGTGTTTCACGGGTGCGTGGGCGTTTACCCGATAGTGTCGATGAACCGATTATTACCAAAACCGAAGCCGATGCCCAGCCGATTATTTGGTTGGCCTTTTCTTCAAGCAAACATACACCGTTGCAAATCAATCAGTTTGCCGATAAACAAGTAAAAAATCGTTTACAAACTTTGGCGGGTGTTGCCGATATTCGCATCTTTGGTGAGCGCAGACCTGCGATGCGTATTTGGCTTAATGCCGAGCGATTATCTTCATTCAATTTAACTGCTCAAGATATCGAAGCGACTCTGCGCGCCCAAAATGTCGAAATTCCTTCGGGACGTATTGAAAGTAGTCAGCGTGAGTTTTCAGTATTAGCTGAAACCGATGTTAATACCCCTGAACAATTTGCACAGTTAATTGTGCGGCAACAAGAGGGTTTGTTAATTCGCTTAGGTGATGTCGCACGCGTTGAAATTGCCCCTGAAGATGTACGCCGTATTGCGCGTTTTAATGGTGTGCCAGCCGTCGCCTTGGGGGTGATTAAAACGTCTACCGCCAATCCTTTGGAAGTGTCACAACAAGTACGTGCGGAGTTGCCGCGTATCGAAAAAAGCTTGCCTGATGGGATGCAGGTGCGTTTGGCCTATGACTCGTCGGTGTTTATTCAAGAGTCGATTAACTCCGTTCAACGTACCATTCTTGAATCTGTGGTGTTAGTTGTGTTGGTGATTTTTTTCTTTTTAAGAAACATTCGCGCCACGCTTATTCCATTAGTCACCATTCCTGTGTCGATGATTGGTGCATTGATTTTTATGCAGTTATTTGGCTTTTCGATAAATACTTTAACGTTATTGGCGATGGTATTGGCCATAGGTTTAGTGGTTGATGATGCGATTGTGGTACTTGAAAACATCTATCGCCATATTGAGGAAGGTAAAACGCCGATGCAGGCCGCGCTTCAAGGCTCGCAAGAGATTGGTTTTGCGGTGTTGGCAATGACTTTTACCTTGGCCGCCGTCTTTGCCCCTATTGCCTTTACCGAAGGTCGAACGGGCAAGCTATTTGCCGAATTTGCTTTAACCTTAGCGTCAGCAGTGATTGTTTCAGGGTTTTGTGCGCTGACCTTATCCCCGATGATGAGTTCTAAATTATTACAGCCGCATCAAGGGCAAACTAACGTCGTTTATCGAGTAATTGAACGAGGATTACAGGCTTTAACAAGGGGCTATCAAACGGCACTCGCTGGCATGTTGAAGCTGCGTTGGTTGGTCTTAGTACTGGCGTTTGTCGCGATTGCAGCAATGGTGATGATGTTTCGTACCTTGCCTTCTGAGTTGTCGCCCACCGAAGATAGAGGGGTGATTGTTTCTATTGGTATAGGCCCTGAAGGTTCAACGCCTGCTTATTTTGACCGTTATGCTCAACAGGTAGAAGGCATCTATGCCAAGTTGCCTGAGTTAGTATCGACGTTTTTAATTATTGGTTTTCCTGACGAAACGAAGTTTATCAGTTTTAATCGCTTTAAACCGTGGGCTGAACGACCACGTAGTACCCAAGTGATTATGCCGAGCCTTATGCCCAAGCTATCGCAAGTGGCAGGCGTAATGGCGATGGCGAGTTTGCCGCCGTCATTGGGGCAAGGCACATCCAGTTCACCGTTGGAGTTTATCATTCAAACCACAGGAACGTATGCCGATTTAGGCCTAATAATTGGCAAACTGATGGAGAAAATGAGTGAGAATCAAGGGTTGGTTAATCCTGTACCTGATTTAAAACTCAATAAACCGCAGTTGTCGTTGACGGTGGATAGAGATAAAGCGGCTTTAGTGAATGTCGGCGTTTCAGATGTTGGGAAGACTTTAGAAACGCTGTTAGGGAGTCGTAAAGTCACGACTTTTAAGCTCGACGGTGACCAATATGATGTCATTTTACAGTTGGAAAATGATGGCCGACGCACACCCGAGCAATTACAGCAAATTTATGTGCGTAATAGTCAGGGACAAATGCTGCCGTTATCGACGGTGTTAACGATGAAAGAAACCGTTAGTCCAGCAGAATTAAATCATTTCAATAAGTTGCGGTCAGCAAAAATCACTGCCAGTTTGGCCGATGGTTATGCATTGGGTGATGCCGTTAACTTTATGCAACAGTCGATGGAAGATATTAACGACCCGACTATGTCTTATGACTGGGGTGGGCAAACCCGCGAATTTTTATCGTCAGGTAATGCCTTAATGATAGCTTTTATCTTAGCGGTGCTGTTTATTTATTTGGTATTGGCGGCTCAGTTTGAGAGCTTTCGCGACCCGCTAATTATTCTCTTTTCTGTGCCATTAGCTATGTTGGGGGCAGTGTTAGCCTTAAAACTGACGCAAGGAACAATTAACGTCTATAGTCAGATTGGTTTAATTACTTTGGTGGGATTAATTACTAAACACGGTATTTTATTGGTCGAATTCGCTAACCAACTACAGGAAAAAGGGCTGACTAAACTTGATGCCATTCAACAGTCAGCAGCGTTAAGGTTACGACCTATTTTAATGACGACAGCCGCGATGGTGTTAGGTGCGTTACCATTGGCAATGGCGGTGGGAGCAGGGGCAGAAGTGCGCCATCCTATTGGTTGGGTGATTGTCGGTGGCATGACGATTGGTACGTTTTTTACCTTGTTTGTTGTGCCGTGTGTGTATGTGCTGATGGGTAGAGTACATACGCCTCTTCAACTAGAGAAACAGCAATTGGATAATAACAAATGACGGAAAAATCCTATTTTATCCCCACAAAAACAGTCACTAACGAAGTCTGGCTAAAGCCACAAATTGGCATTCGTGCACCGCATTTTAATGGCCAACGTTTTTTTAATCCGTGGGAGCGCGAAGAGCGTAATCAAGCGGCATTATTCAAATGGATTTTAACGCGCCAAAGTCAAACGTGGCCACGCTGGTGCCAGAATGAACAGTTTAGTCTGCCTCCTGCTCGTTATAGCGACAGTCTGAACGCTTGGAAGGTCTGGTTTGTGGGTCATGCGACGTTGTTATTGCAAATCGGTCGGTATAACTTTCTAACTGACCCCGTTTGGGGTGAGCGTTGTAGCCCATTTAAAAATGCAGGGCCAAAACGTGTTCGTGCGGCAGGTATTGCTCTAGAAGATTTGCCGCCGATTGATGCGGTATTACTCAGTCATAATCATTATGACCATTTAGATACCGCTAGCTTGTTATGGCTGCATGAACATCATCAAATGCCCATTATTACGGGCTTGGGTAATGGCGTGTATTTACGTCAATATGGTATGAATGTGGTCGAGTTGGATTGGTGGCAAGCGCACTCCTTTGCCGAAGGTGTTGATATTCATTATTTGCCCGCTAAACATTTTTCTGGTCGGGGGATGCGTGATAGAAACGCAGCGTTATGGGGTGCATTGTCCGTTGTTACACCTCATGGTCATGCTTTTTTTGCGGGCGATACGGGTTATGCGCCACATTTTGAAGAAATCAAACAGCGTTTAGGCGCACCTCGTGTGGCCTTATTGCCGATAGGGGCGTATGAGCCACGAGCGTTGATGAAACAGGTACATATGAATCCAACGGATGCAGTGCAAGCGCATAAAGATTTGGCGACCCGTAATTCCATTAGTATGCACTTTAATACCTTTCAGTTAACCGATGAGTCTATTGATGCGCCTGCTCAGGCACTCAGCGAAGCTTTGCGTAAGCAAGGCGTGCCGAGTGAGGAGTTTGTGGTGATGCGTGAGGGGGAGGGGCGAGTCTGTTAATTCATCATGCTGAATTTAGGCAAGTTATCATTAATCGTCCACCATTCCGCTTTGCTATCACAGTAAATATGATAGGACGGAGTGGCAGTAATGGCCGTATCTAGTGTGCCTAAACGTAGTCGTAAAACGTCTAATTTATCATCACGTTGACTGTATAACGGACTACCACAGTTGGCACAAAATACCCGTTTTTTGATATCGCTGGAATAGTACGTTTTAAGCAGTTCTTCGCCTTGGGTAATTTGAAATTTTGCACTGAATAATGGCGCATTCGTTGCAAAAGCCGAACCTTGCGCTTTACGACATTGCCCACAATGACACATCGCAATTTCGTTAATTTCACCCTCATATTGATAGTGAATGCCGCCACATAAACAACTGCCTGTTAACATGATTTTCTCCTGTTGATGAATGAAAAATAACACGCCATTGATCAATAAAAAATCCATGTTCAGAAATGTTGATTATTTTTATCAGAAATACTAATATACATCGCTGTTATTTGTTGGACTGTTTTTGGAGCTGCTCATGGCTAAAAAATCTGTGGTTAAACTGCAAGAAAGGCCGCGTAATTTGCTGACCTTAGCACCGATTATGCAAAAAGGTGGCGCACACGGTAAAAGTGATAAAGCCTTACGCCGCGCTGAACGTCAATATACGCAAATGTCCTCACGGGAGTCTTTTTCCTCTCGTGAGGATTCTTATTTATTAGCTGCCTAATTGCGGTTTAACCCGTCCAGCCGCTTCTTTCGCATTCGTTCTAGCTGTATCCACATCTTGCTCCCGACACAAAGCCACACCCATTCTTCGCTTAGTAAAACTTTCAGGTTTGCCAAACAAACGTAAATCACTATTTGGCACTTGTAATGCTTCAGCAACACCTTCAAAAGCAATGCCTTGTGCTTCTAAACTGCCA
>JBKJUH010000087.1:0-8328 GCA_046590075.1 Agitococcus sp. | reverse complement strand
TGATCAAATTCAAGAAGGATCATTTTCTGCTTTCAGCTATTGAAACCCATGGTAACGATATTCTGATATCCCTTAATATTGGCGTTAGTGATTACTTTGTACAACAGTTATTTGAAGAAAAGAAGATAGCTGAGAATCTGACGAGTCTTGCACTAGCATGGTTAAAAGAAGAGTTTTTAGTCGAGAAAACTAATTCAGAATCGTTATTATTTGCCGCTATTTATTCTAACAACCCCGCAAATAGCCTTGATATTTGTGGGCGAGGTTATATTGCAACTCTAAACAGGATAAATGATGTCTGGTCAATTGCCCGACTAACTCATACAAAACGTGCGGGCATTGCATTTCGTCGACTGATAGGGAACATTGAATTTACTGACGCCTCTGTGGCAGCAAAACTGAGTAGCCCCACACATCAGCAGGCACTGAATGATGCCATAAATACCCATGGTGGTTATATTCAATTATGGCAAAAATATAGTGATATAGAGTGGGAATTAGCCATTGAGAGCGCACGGCATTTGTCATTCTTAACATTAAATCGCTATGAAAAGCATCCAAGCAAAATGCGCCATTGGTATTTTTACGCTGAAGATTATGCCATTGATAACTTTAAAGAAAAATGGATATCACTAAGTGAGAATCAGAAAGATAAAACAATACAAATTGCTTCATTTCAACCAGATTGGTTAAGTGACCAAAAAGAATTACGCCATACTGGATTATCGGAAGATACTAGGCCATGGTTAGGCGATTTAATTAAAATCGAGAAAGATAGGGTTCTCGTCAAGATTCAGTCAGATAGTGACCGCAAGCCACCGTCAAGGTTGGGGCGTGCTTATCTGTTTCTAGCTGTTAATGGCAATATGAAGGTTCGCCAGCGACGCGAATATGCTGTTGATAAAATTAAACGCTCAATGAATCCCATGCCGCAGTTACATGCACTTTTAGAGGGTGTTTCTACACCATTTGAACGCAAAAAGTCCTTAAAGCCATTAAGCGTAGCGGCTCGAGGATATTTCGAAAGTGGCAACCCAACAGACCGTCAAGAAGAAGCTTTAAAAATAGCACTAAATACACCAGATATCGCAATTATTATTGGACCTCCTGGAACAGGAAAAACAAAGATAATTACAGCACTACAACAACGCTTGGCAGAAGAGTTAGGGGGTTCGCTACAACACCAAGTTCTGCTGACAAGCTTTCAGCATGACGCAGTAGATAATGTCTTATTAAAAACAAAAGTATTAGGTTTACCTGGGATTAAAATAGGTGGAAAATCGCATAAAAGCGCAAGCGAAAGCATTGACCCTATTGATAAATGGTGTCAGGAAAAAAAGAGCTATTTAGAACAACTGATTAATACAAAAACAGCAGCTCATCCCGCACTGTTATTGGTAAAGTCACTAAAAGATCAACTGATGACACTACGGTTAGGGTGTGAAAGTACGCAACGCAGACAAGAAATGATTGCTGCTATAGATCAAACATTAGTACTACTCTCTAAAAACCATCAAATTACTCTTACGCCTCAAACCACTGAGCAGTGGAGACGGTTAAGGCCTTCTGAGGATCACGTCCCAGCACAATCTATATCAGGCACAAAAATGTTGAGACATATTCGTGCCTTGCGAACAACAATGTGTGGTTTTAATGATGACGGCGCACAGCGTTGTGTAGATGTGATCGTTAGGCTCGAGCAAGCGAATAGGTCTTTATGTGAGCAGGATATTCAGCTATTAGAAGAGTTGGCTTTATTGAATTTCACTTCAGTATTACCCACAGAACTACAACTACAGCATCTTGCTGTTTTAAAAGACAAACTTCTGGATCAATTTATTCCTGATTTTCGACCAAGAACATTGCAAAAGGTTGTAAATGAGGGTGAGTGTATATTGTTTGACACGATGATCAGGGAGATAAATGAGCTAGTTAAATCATCAAAAGTACTGGGTTATCTGATGGTGCTGGATGAGTATTTATCTGCTCTCAAGTACTCACCTGATACATTAAAAAAAGCTGCGCAAGACTATACAACTGTTCTGGGTGCAACGTGTCAACAGTCTGCAAGTAATCTAATGTCTAATATCAAAAGTCTTAATGACACCCAAAATATTATTTTTGATACGGTAATTGTCGATGAGGCAGCACGAGCAAATCCATTAGATTTGATGATTCCCATGTCGATGGGTAAGCAACGGATCATTCTCGTTGGAGATCATCGACAGTTACCTCATTTACTTGAACCAAAAGTTGAAGAGCATTTAGCTGCTCAAGTTGAATTTGAAACAACCCAAAAAGAAATGCTAAAAGAAAGTCTTTTTCAGCGTTTAGTTAAGAACTTGAAAGCGATTGAAAAAGAGCCAAATCAACCTAAACGAGTAGTGATGCTAGATACACAATTTCGTATGCATCGTATTCTGGGAGAGTTTGTGAGTCAGCAATTTTATGAGGCTCATAAACTTCCAGCCGTAAAATCAGGTCGAAAAGACGAAGACTGCATTCACAACGTACCGCACTATGAAAATTTAGTATGTGGCTGGATTGATGTTCCAGTAAAAGAGGGCCGATCAAAGCCATTTGATGGCACTTTGGGGCGTGTGGTTGAAGCTCAGAAAATTGCTCAAGAAGCCAAGCGTATATTAAATGCCTGCCCTAATCTTAGTGTGGGTGTTATTAGCTTTTATCGTGGACAGGTCGATCTGATACTAGAGAGTCTTTTAGATCAAGGCATCGCTGAGCGTGTGGATGGTGATATTAATATCAAAACCGAATATAGGGCATTAGCATCGGGTGATGAGCGCTTACGGGTTGGAAGTGTTGACGCTTTCCAAGGCAAAGAGTTTGATGTCGTTCTATTATCATTAGTTCGTACTGTCATGCCAGATATAGATCCTGATAATGATGACTCCCTTACCCGTGCATATGGCTTCTTGAGGCTGGACAATCGACTCAATGTTGCAATGAGCCGTCAACATCGACTTTTAATTGTTGTAGGTGACTACGCCTTTGCTAAACATGTTGCAACAGCCAAAGCAGTCCCTGCACTAGCTGCATATGCAGAGTTATGTAAAGGAGTACATGGTATTGTTTGCTAATCGATTTTTGAATTTTTATGATTCTAACGCTGTCAAAGAAGCATCTTATAAGCATACATTTTTTTTATGGCCTGTCTGGGTTTGGAAAGTTCTTGCGCCAATTTCTAACCATCATAAAAGCCTGAATATTTTTCAACGTACAATTTTGGGATTAATTCAAGCAGGTAAAACAGACACACAAGAAATTGCTGACTGGATGGGTTTAGAAAAAGAGCTGGTTGTTTTTATTTATGCATCCCAATTGCAGCCTAATGGTTGGGTTGACACGAAAGGGCTGCTAACTATAAATGGCGAGCATATTTTAGATAACGAATTAGATAAGCGCCGTGAACTAAAAACTTGCTTTATTTTTCAGGACGCAATTACTGGGCAATTATGGCCAAGAGTCATTACAGAGTTTCCTGATATTGAACCCACAGGCTTTAATGACAAAGGCTTTCCAGAGTTTCAACGTGTTCGTGAGACAGGTAAGGCCATTACACCGCTCGTTTTAGAGCCACAGCAAAGAACCGTAATCAATCTACTTCGACCTAAGATTAGTTCATTCAAAGAAGCCATTCGGCAAGCGAATACGACTGTGCACAACATGAAAGAGCGTGCAGAACTAGAAGATAGTGTTAAAAAGCTTGATTTGTCCGAGTTTGACCTCGTGGAGCAGGAGCCTTCTACAGCATTTGTACTGTCATGGATTAGCAAAGATCCAGATCAGTTTTACAGTGTTGCTGATCCAGTTGCTGTTTCACAGATAGATGATTGGATTATGCAAGCCCCCAATCAGTTAGCAACCCGTAATGTATTATTTGCTAATCAAATCAAGCGATTATTTGGCCATACTACCAACGAGTCTGAAACGTGGGAGCAAATGCAAAAACGGCTCCAGGAACAAGCAAACTTTGAAGTGTTAATTGATTATCCCAATATACAAATTGTACCTAATCTAGAGCGTTATCTTGGAGCAGTAATGCGCCGAAAAATGTTACTGGGTGAGCAGCAAGAAAATGAGTTTATTAATGCTGAAGATTGCGATGATTTGATTGCATCATGTCAAAAAGCATTTGAATCATGCTTCAAGTATTTGCTTAAAAAATGGCCAATTCAGCACCAAGCAGTTATCAATCAAAAATGGACTAAACAGGAGCTACAGCTGGCTTTAAAAAAGATTGTCAGTAATATCCTCGATGGCCAAACTTTAAAAGAGCTTGAAGGTGTCAAAGCAGGATCTGTGTATTATGCAGCTAATAGTAAGGATCAGGGGGTTTCACTGCGTCCATTGATTGTAGCGACTTTATTTACATTACCTACTCACTCACAGCACCCATTTGCCTTAATGACACCTGATGAGCTGTCATTAAAATCCATTGTAGATATATCTAAAGAAAGAGACCAAACCGCACATGCTTCAGGCCATCAAGTCGCTTTGGAGCATGCTATTGCCCACGCACAGTTTACCATCGAGTGGCTAAAGCTATTTACGGAAAAATTAGGTTAATAACAAATTAAGGAAAACTGTTCCATGGTTGAAACAACTGTCAAACAACTGGCGGAAATTGTTCAGCGCTCAGTAGAAGAACTGCTTATACAAATGCAAGAAGCTGGCTTACCTGCACGTAGTGCCGATAGCTTGATTTATGATGCCGAAAAGAAGCAGCTCATTACCTATCTAAAGAGGAGTAATTCAATTATGAGTAAAAAAAATCGAACACATCCAACTCCAGCTAAGCAGCCTGTTCGTAGCCTTTCTACACCAGCAGCTAAGTTATTACAGGATATTCTGCCAACCACTCACCCAGATACTGTGAACGTAGTTGAACAGAACATTCAACTTGCTAATACTAATGAGTTAGAAAAACAAAAACAGCAAGCCAATGAACAGTGTTTGGTTGTTACAGATGAACAATTGAAACTAGAGCGAGAACAAAAGGAGTTTCAAACTGAGATTCTTAATTTTGCTAAAGAAAAACAGAAATTTAACGCCGATAAAGATAATTATTTAGAATTACTCAAAGAGCTGCAACGGCAACAGGATGACTTATTGGCATTGGAGAGAAAAGCAAAATTTGGCTTTGTTCAAGAAAAACAAGCAGCCTTAGAAGAAAAACGGCTGGAGCTTGAAAAGTGTGATCAAAAGTATTTGCAACAGATAAAAATCCGATTCACTGAAATAGATAATTATCGTCAAGAAGAAATGAATAAGCTATTGGTAGAGCAAGGCGTACTTGATAAAAAAAAATCCGAGCTTGAAAAAGAAAAAGCTCAGATAAGTAGTGAGTGGGCACAAATTTCTTTGCAAAAACAACGGCAGGGTGCTTGGGAGCAGGCGAAGAAAGAGGAGGTTAAGGAAGAGTATGTGTTTCAGTTACTCAATCTACAGCAAGAAGTAACGCGTGAAAAACTAGCAAAGGAAAAAGCCTTTAATGAATTAACGGATAGCAACAATAAACTTGCACAGCTCGCAGATTTAGAACGTCAACTTGAAGGTGCGAATATCAATTCAGTGCAAGAAGAGCTAGAGAACAGCCGTCGTACCATTCGCGATCTTCAAGCGAAGCTTAAGGAGTATCGTACAGATGGTTTATTCGAGGAGAATGAGCATCTAAGTGATCAAGTGCTACAGTTTGAGGATGAGATAAATAGCTTACGTGAAGAAATAGCACAAAAAAATGCGGAATTACATCAGAGTCGAATGAGCGTGCAAGACAAGTACAATCTTACTCAAACCAATCGCCAACTAAAAGTACATAATGACACGCTGGATGCAAGCATTAAGCAGATGGAGACTCGTGTACAGGATCTGATTGAGTCACAGCAAGGAATGACACCATTTCCAGCATTAACAATGATGGATCAACGACACCAACACCCAGCCGCAAATCTACAGCCTGTACCCTTGAAGCTAAGTGATTTTATAAAAGACTTACAAACGGGCTTAGCTGCTCAGAAACTCATATACCAACTTAAAGATCTTCGTTTGTTTCTTGCAGGACTGGCGATGAGTAACCTGCATATTTTACAAGGTATGTCAGGGACAGGTAAAACCAGCTTAGCTCGTGCCTTTGCCAAAGTAATTAACGGCGGTGATGAAAAGCAGCATTGTGAGGTTGTACGAGTCCAAGCAGGTTGGCGTGATCGTGATGATTTGCTTGGTCACTTTAATGCTTTTGAGAAAAAGTTCTACGAAAAAGAGACGCTTAAAGCTCTATATCGAGCACAACAACCCGCATATAAAGATACGGTTCAGATTATTGTTTTGGATGAAATGAATCTTTCTCAACCTGAACAGTATTTTGCTGAGTTTCTCTCCGCTATGGAGACTTCGGATCGAAGTGAGATAGAGCTCATTACTCATAGTATTGCTAATGCGCCTATATTTTTTGACACCAATGAAGGATGTAAGATTCGCATCCCACAAAATGTGTGGTTTATTGGTACGGCCAATCATGACGAAACCACAAAAGAGTTTGCAGATAAGACTTATGATCGCGCTCATGTTATGGAGCTAGAGCGGGGAGATGGATTGTTATCGCTAAACACCTCTCATTACCAACCCAAACGTTATAGTTATAGTACGTTATTACAACGTTTTGATTCGGCCTCCCTGAAAGACGATGAAAAAATTAGCGAGCTATTCTCTCTATTAGCTATTAGTGAGTTTGCGACAATGCTTACTGATACATTTAAAGTGGGTTGGGGTGAGCGTTTGGTACGTAATGCCAAGCGGTTTATTCCCGTATTGGTTGCAGCAGGTGGTACTTTTGAAGAAGGCCTAGATCACTTATTGGCAACTAAATTATTTAGAGTAGGAAAAGTCACTGGGCGGTACAACACTTCTGTTGAGGATCTTGAGCTAGTCAAAGAAGCACTGCTTAAAACATGGAGTGGTGATTTAAGGTTGGAAAAAGAACCTACCTATTGCCTTAAGCAAATCAATGACGATATCAAGCGCATAGGGCGTGGTGTATGAAAGTTATTGATAGAGTGACACAGCAAGTATTTGCCATTTCTGACCTTTCAAGAGCATCAATTCTGCCACAGCGTTATCAATTGTTGAATGATTGGGCATATACAAAAACGTATATCTTGCCAGCAAAAACAATACTAGCATCGGATGGCATGGGTTTCCTCAAAATCGATGGCATGACAATACATGATGCATCGTGTGACATTAGCAATAATGTGACTGAGGCATTGATTCAAATTAGTGAGAACTACAATACGGCACTATCTAAAGACAGCAATATGTTGCCGTCACCACTAATGCCATTACGCGTATTTGATGAAAATAGCGGGTTAAATGCAGTAGAAGAAATGCTCGGAAAGATTATAAAGAAGGGTTATTTGCACGAAATTTGCAATAAACCACGCATGGATATCCGATACGATGAAGAACTACTTTCAATTAGCCGTGCAAAAAAACTAGCATCATCAGCTCATCGCCATCTATCGGCCCATTCAGAATGTTGGCAGCAGCGTACATTGCTTGGCATTCAACCAAAAAAAATTATGTCTATGATTAGTGAGGATGAGGCTAATTTATATGAAAATAGAGTGTACGCACGGTTACTGGATAAGTTGTATCTGTTTTTATCTCTGCGTGAGAAAGAGCTGGTTGAGCTTCAAAAAAATATCGAAGATGCCTTAAACTTAAAAAGCGCAGAGGGCGTTTACCATAAACTTAGTCGATTTTTGTATCAGTTATGGGGAGAAACCTTTAAAGATGATGATATTGCCTGTACTGCCTTAGATAAATTAGAGCAAACTATTAAAAGTATTCGTGAGTTTAGTGGCAGCATACAAGGACTTAGGCAACACGGGCTATATTGTTTAATTCCACGTGAGTCTAAAATTCCTGAGCGCATTCATATCACAAACATATTGAGTCATGATCAAAATTATCGTCATCTAGTTAGATTATGGAATAGTTTGTACGGGCAATCGAGTAGAGTTTTTACACCTTCCGAGACATTGGAGCGTAATACTAAAGTGCAAAACTGCTACTCGCACTATTGTGGCTTGATTTTGCTTAGGGCGTTAAAAGAGCTAAATTTTGAAGTGTCAGAAAAAAAACCGAACTATTTTGTATTACGGCGTGCAAATCGCATTCTTAAACTCTCACTAGACGATCAGTTAAGCTGGATAATGCAAGATGAGACAGTAAAAAAAGAGGTATTAAAGTTTGTCCCTTTGGCTACCGTATATATCAAAAATAGCCCTGAACCTGTGACATTTAATA
>JBKJUH010000003.1:0-2788 GCA_046590075.1 Agitococcus sp. | reverse complement strand
ATGGTTTAAACGAATCCGCAGTCATTATTTTAATGCGCCTACACCTTAAACCATACAGCCGTTCAATGGCTTCAAACGGTGTACGGTCTTCCCAAGCCATTTCAATAATGCGCGATGTGTCTTCTGCTAACATAACTGTTACCTTGTTGGTATGGGTTTGAGTGTATGTAGATAACCATAACTAGCAATATGACAGCTGCTATGCAGTTGTTATGACTGTGTTAATGGGTTTGATGAAGAAACCCCAACAACCGACGTAATTACGCAGCTACGATTGGCGAAACGCTTAGAAAGCGTTTAGTATCGGTGTCAAAAATCGTTAATCTGGTGTAGAAACTCAGCGTCTGGACAAGGTCAAATCCAGCCTGCCGCGCTGATTTTTCCTGCATAGGGAGTCTGTTATGTTTTGCCCAACGTCATCATCACTGATACATGATAGTTGCAGTTATTCTGTCAGCTTTCATCGTCATAACAAGACGACACACGTTTTTACGTTGGCGACACTGGAACAAGAGCTAGCCGATCCCGATACCATGTTGTGGATTGATATTCAAAATCCTGACATCGTCATGCTTAATAACGTCTTGTCTAGGCTGAAGATCAATTTGGTACACGATAACCATTTTGATGAGCCAGAAGTCTTACCGCGCATTATTGAACACAAGGATAGCCTCTCATTTTATCTTTATGAAATTGAAAACCCAGATCAACATCTAGATACCTCACAAGGGATAAAAACCTTGCAAATACAACGTCTGCTGTTGATTATCGGCTGTAATTTTATCCTGACTTACCATCGTCACACCTTGGATGTGGTTGAGGAAGTCAAAATCAGTTGCGCCGAATCGTTTCGATTGTGGGGGCGGACACACGGTTTTATCATGTTTTTGTTTTTGCAACGTTGTTTATATGATTATGCCAATCTGAACCTTGCCAACGATAACTTTCTTGATCGACTGGAAGCTGATTCCATTTCTGGCAACGACGACAAGCTAAGCTGTGGCATTTCGGTAGCGGCGAGCAATATACTGACGCTGAAAAAGCTAACTGCCAGCTTGCATATTGTGCTGATGCTACTGGGTACCAAGCGCAGTGTTTTTGTCAGTGATGAAGGACGGCGCTCTTATCAAGAGATGAACCAAAATGTCATTTCCGTGCGCGCAGCTATCGACTCGTCACGAGATTTGCTGGATGGCGTGATCGCTGCTGAACAGGCTCAAGCGACACGACGGACGGGTGATATTGCCCGCGTGTTAACGGTGGTGTCCGCCATTATTCTGCCACTCAGTTTAATCGCCAGTATTTATGGTATGAACTTTGAGTATATGCCCGAGCTAAAAACTGAGCATGGCTATTATATGGCATTGACTGGCATGGGCTTACTGGCGACCATGCTGGTGTCGGCATTCTGGAAACTGGGTTGGCTGAATAATCGCAGCCAACAGTTTCGGGGGCGTAATCGCTAGTTTTATGCTAATCAATGTTTATTCCTCACCCAACCACTTAATCACCCCTAACGCCGCATGACGACCACTAACAAAACACGCCGTCAATAAATAACCACCGGTCGGAGCTTCCCAATCCAACATCTCACCTGCACAAAATACATTCGGTAGTTTGTGCAGCATTAAGTCGGCATTCAGTGCCTCAAAAGTCACGCCTCCTGCACTGCTAATGACTTCGGCAATGGGGCGCGGTGCAACTAAGGTAATGGGTAAGGCTTTGATGGCGAGGGCTAAGTGTTCGGGCTGATGAAAGACCTCGGCTAATAAACACTCTCTTAATAATCCAGCTTTTACGCCATCAAGATTCAACTGCTTGCGTAAATGACTAGCAAAAGAAGCAGAGCCTTTGGGCTTGGTTAGAGCATTTAGAATCTGATGTGGGCTTTTATGTGGCAATAAATCCACAGACAAAGTAACACCACTTTGAGCATTGATTGTCTCGCGTAAATTACGCGATAAGGCATAAATCAAACTGCCTTCGACACCTGTTTGGGTGATGACAAAATCACCCTGTTGACGATGATGATGGCCTTGCGCATCAACAAAACTCACCATTGCCGACTTTAACGGTTGTCCTGCAAAACGACTGCTGAAATGCTCGCTCCACGTTGAATCAAACCCACAATTTGCGGATTGTAGTCGCGCAACATTGACTCCTTGTTGTTCAAGAATAGACACCCATGCACCATTAGAACCCAGTCGCGGCCAACTACCGCCACCTAAAGCTAAAACAACAGCATCCGCGTGAATCGTTTGCTCGCCATTGGGGGTGATGAAGTGTAATGCGCCTTGCTCTGTCCACCCCGTCCAACGATGACGCACATGAATTTTAACGCCAGCCTCGCGCAAACGATGCAACCATGCGCGTAACAGCGGCGCAGATTTCATATCGGTTGGAAAAACACGCCCCGACGAACCGACAAAACTGTCAAACCCTAGACTTGCCATCCATTGCCGAACCTCGCTTGCGCCAAAAGCCTGCAACATGGGTTCTAAATAAACACGCTGCTCACCATAACGCGTGAGAAATATCTCTGTCGCTTCAGAATGCGTGATATTCATGCCGCCCTTGCCTGCCAGCAAAAACTTTCGCCCGACTGACGGCATGGCATCGTAAATATCCACCTGCAAACCGTGCTGACTTAACACTTCAGCGGCCATCAACCCCGCAGGGCCACCACCAATCACGGCAACGGTTTTAGGTTGATGACTCATCACTGCTTAGCCTAATCTTGACACGCGAAAACGACGACCTTTAATTTTCCCTGCTTGCAACCGCTTTA
>JBKJUH010000293.1:0-4035 GCA_046590075.1 Agitococcus sp. | reverse complement strand
CTTTCGGTTTTACCGCAACCACCGTACCTACGGGCACGCTCAACGGTAAAATCCGCATAAAAGGCATCAATCTGGATGCGGTAGGTATTTTACCGTTGACGGAAAAGTTGTCTGCTTTAGGTCGAGTCGGCTTAAATTCAGCTAAAGCCAATACTTCCATGACTGGAACTGGCTTGGTCAATGTACTTGACCCAGGCCATAACAAGCGCGGAACTGATTTAAAAGTCGGTTTAGGATTGGAGTACGCTTTTACTGAGTCTTTAAGTATGCGCGCCGAAGCTGAGCGTTATCGTATTAACGATGGACTGCGCAACAAAGGTGATATTGATCTTATCTCTCTTGGTATGGTGTATCGTTTTGGCAGAAGCAAGCCATCCGAAGTACAAGAAACACAGACTCCTGTGGCGGTTGAAGAGCCAGTGGTTATTGTTGTGCCTACACCAGTGACTGTTGAGCAGAAAACCGAGGAATACTGTAGCGTACTTGATATGGAGTTTGAAATCGATCAAGACGCCATTCAGCGCGAGGAAAAGGAGAAGATCAATACCCTCGGCACATTCTTGAACAAATATCCAGAGACCACAGCCGTCATTGAAGGTCATAGTGATAATGTCGGCGATAGTGAGTACAACATGCAGCTGTCTTTACGACGGGCGCAAAGTGTTGTTGCTTATCTCGTGGATGAAGTTCATATCGCGCCGACACGACTCACTGCGGTAGGTTATGGTGATACACGGCCTTTATCGGAAAACCAAACCGAAGATGGCAAACGCATGAATCGTCGGATTAATGCGGTGATTGCCTGTGCTACGGACATTGAGGGTTTAAGCGTTAAACCTGCACGCATCACCATGGCTATGCACATTGAGTTTGATGTCAACAAGGACGAGGTCAAACCCGAGTACGCCAATGATTTACGTAAAGTGGCGAACTTTCTCAAAGCCAATCCGACAACAACGGCTACCGTTGAAGGCCATACAGGTAATGTGCAAGCAACACCTGAGTTAGCCATGGCCATTTCTCAACGTCGAGCAGAAAACGTCGTTAACTACTTGGTTGATTCAGGTGTTGCCCGCTCAAGGCTTTCCGCTCAAGGCTTTGGCAATGAACGACGCACCGCCTACAACACCACTTTAGCAGGCCAAGAGGAAAACCGTCGCGTCAACATTATCATCAACTACGCGAAGAAGAAGTAATACCCAGAGTAGCTTTGGCAGTTTTGTCAAAGCTACTTTCCACACACATCAGGACTTACGCATCGCGATTAGCGCGTAAGTCCTAACATAGAGTACAGACACATGAAAACTTTATTATTGATTCCTGTGGTCGCCACTTTGCTGTTTACAGGTTGCGCCACTGAGCCGAAAACCTTTGGCGACCAAATTTCTAATCGTGGTGACCAAGCCAATTCCATTGGTAAACAATGGAATAATAGCAATGACGACGTTGCTAAAGGCGAAAAAATGATTGTCAAAGGTCAAAGCCTGATTGAAAGTGGCAAAAGCGACCAAGTCAAAGGCGAGCGAATGATCGAAGATGGCCGTCGCCAAGTGGAAGACAGCAAGAAAAAAATGCTGAACTCCGAAGCCGACTATCAAAAAATGCGTGAAACACCTATTGCTGCTCCTGTCCAGAAGTAAGCATTAACTAAAAAGCCAGCTCTCGTTATTGATAGCTGGCTTTTTTGTGTCTGAAAATTGGGTTATTAATCACGGCGTAATGGGCTTATCTAAAACTGCCGATAAAACCAAACTCCCCACAAAACAAAATCCCGTATAAATACGGGATTGAGTCGTGCCTATTGTTATGGCTTACAAGGTTAAGCCACGCGCATTAACACTTTTGACACCGCGTATATTTTTGGCTAATTCAATGGCCAAATTACGCTCAACACTACTGGCTACTTTACCTGATAAGGTAACAACGCCTTGAGTAGTGATGACTTTAATGTCAGAGCCATCAACATGGGTAGAATACAAAAAATTGGATTTTACTTTCGTGGTGATCCAACCATCGGTAATTTCATGCCCCACTTCAGCCGCAGAGCTTTTCGCTTTTTCTGTCACAGTGGTTTTCTTCGGATTAACCACTAATTGATTATCTACCGAAACCACACCGCGTGTATTGCCTGCTAAACGGCCTGCTAACTCTTTTGCTTGTTTACTAGTAGCAGTACCTTGCAATACGACTTTGCCTAAGCGAGTATCAACATCGGTTGCTAAAGCATTCGCATGTTTGCTCCACATCAATTTAGACTTGATAGCCGAAGTAATAGTCGCGTCGTCAATCACTTCACCGTAACTACGTTCTGTCGTCGTGCGTACAGCAGGAGTACCTGTTGGTGCTTCAACGATAATTTGGTTATCCACCTCTTTAACACCCGAAACACCTAACGCAATTTGCTTGGCTAAGTCTTTATTAATATCTTCATCCACTTTGCCTGTGATAACCGCTTTACCACTATGAACTGACACTCGTAAATCATTGGCACGTAAATAAGGGCTTAACGCAAAGGTTGTCCAAATTTGTGTTTCTTGGCGCGCATCAACGATATCTTGAGTTGCGTCTGCGGAAACTGTAGTCGACATCATTGTCAAAGCGAGTGCTGCAATACTTGAAGCAAGTACCAGTTTATTGGGTTTATTGTGCATATAAATTTCACCAGATTAAAAAAAATGCATCAATTGAGACATTAAGATGGGCAATAATAAAGCTGAAGTAAATTTGTGTCGGTGCGCTACCGCTCATAAGTTCTTGAAGTTATTTGGCTTTGTATCAGTTGTGTATTTTTGATGGTTGTTCATCACATTGAAATGACTGATCCGCCAACAAAAAAATTGACAATTAATACTTTTAGACACGTAAAATAGCTATATGTTGTATACCGTACAAAGAATGCTATGTTTTTATAACTAATTGCCTATTAAAATAGGCGTTAGCCTAAAAAACAACCTACTTTTGTTCATTATTGGCTTTATTTAGCGTTAATCACTTATAAAATATTTATTTTATTAACAGGACGGTGCATATGCCTGAAACGTTGACTCCAGAGCAAAATCAGCTTTTAGCCTCTTTATCACCAGAGGTGCAAACTCGATTTTTTCCAAGCTTAGAATTAGTGCCTATGTCTTTAGGAAAAGTGCTTTATACGTCTGGCGATACCATGCGCCATGTTTACTTTCCTGTTAATTGCATGGTGTCACTGATTTATGTCATGGAAAGTGGTGCATCCGCTGAAGTTGCCGTTGTTGGCAATGAGGGCTTGATTGGGGTTGCTTTATTTATGGGTGGTGAAAGCACGACCAGTCGCGCGATTGTGCAAAGTGAAGGTTATGCCTATCGTCTAGGCGCAATAATGCTCAATGAAGAATTTAATCGTCATGGCGAAGTGATGTTACTGTTATTACGCTACACCCAATCGTTAATTACGCAAATGGCACAAACCGCCATTTGTAATCGCCATCACTCCATACATCAACAACTGTGCCGTTGGTTGTTATTATCGCTTGATAGGTTGTCGGGCAATACCTTAAACATGACACAAGAGTTAATCGCTAATATGTTAGGCGTGCGTCGTGAAGGTGTGACTGATGCGGCTGGCGACCTGCAAAAACTGGGAGCGATTGAATATAGTCGAGGCCACATAACGATTCTCAATAGACCCATCTTAGAAAACTTAGCTTGCGAATGTTATGCTGTGGTAAAAAAAGAAACGGATCGTTTATTGCCCTCTCCACCCATCTTAAAAACCAGATAAATACTTAGAAAAACTCAAAAACGGCTGCAAAAGTCGTATTGTGTTAATTGATGATGCGTGTCACTGTTAAGTAACTTTACCCCTTCCTACTTTAAGACTTATTTATGCTCTTTCCTCGCCTGATGTTAAGCTGGATGCTGATTAGCAGCTCTAGTGTTTATGCCGCCACTACTACTATCGCTGAACCTTTTGCTCATTTAGCCCAAGGCATATGGCAAGGTGAAAGCACAGTTACTGTCAAAAAAGGTGATACTTTATCGTCAATTGGGGGTCGTTAC
>JBKJUH010000104.1:0-3686 GCA_046590075.1 Agitococcus sp. | reverse complement strand
GTGAGATAGTCGTTGGCAACGATAAGAGGGCGATTAGCAAATTTCAGTTGTTGGCTTTTTATCCACTCTAAACGGGCGGTAATGACGCTTTTAATTTCTTCATTTTTGACATGCAATGGCGCGGTTAAACGAATGTGTCCATGAGGTGCGTAAACGCGTAAATGCAGATTTTTGATGTTTTTACGAATAATATCGATGGTGTGGCCATCAATAATGAGTTGCTCGGTTTTCATGGGTGTTGTGGGGTATTTAGTGATGGTTTCTTTGCTTTCACCGTTTGCCCTGATGGTGAGTTTGTCGAGCCATCGAAGGGTGCAAGTGGTTCGACGGGCTCACCACGAACGGTGAGCCTGTCGAATGGGTGTTGATTTAACAGCTAATTAATTATCATCACCCTCAAGTGCGGCTAATGCTTCTTCTTCATTGGCAGCCGCAGGAGCAGGCACAGCGAGTAATTTATGACGAATATCGGCTTCTACCACTTCGGCAACAGCAGGATTTTCTTCAAAATACTTACAAACATTGGCTTTGCCTTGACCAATTTTGTTGCCTTTATAGGCATACCAAGAGCCTGATTTTTGAATGAAATTATGTTCAACACCCAAGTCCACTAATTCGCCTAAACGGTTAGTGCCTTGTCCGTACATAATTTGGAAAACGGCTTCACGGAAGGGTGGTGCCGTTTTGTTTTTCACTACTTTGACGCGTGTTTCTGAACCGACAACGGTTTCGTCTTTATCATCACCGAGTTTTTCTTTAACCGCACCAATCCGACGAATATCTAAACGCACAGAGGCGTAAAATTTCAAGGCATTACCGCCAGTTGTCGTTTCTGGGCTACCAAACATCACACCAATTTTCATCCGAATTTGGTTAATAAACACCACCATACAATTCGAGCGTTTGGCGTTACCTGTGATTTTACGCAAAGCTTGCGACATTAAACGCGCTTGCAAACCCATGTGTGAGTCACCCATCTCGCCTTCAATTTCGGCTTTAGGGGTGAGTGCAGCAACGGAGTCAATAACAATAATATCAATTGCACCAGAAGAAACTAATTTATCAGCAATTTCAAGAGCTTGTTCGCCATTATCAGGTTGAGAAACTAATAAATTATCGGTATCCACACCCAATTTACGAGCATAAGTGGGATCAAGTGCGTGTTCGGCATCAATAAAAGCCGCTGTTCCGCCTTGACGTTGACACTCGGCAATCACTTGTAAGGTGAGAGTGGTTTTACCCGACGATTCTGGGCCATAAATTTCAATAATACGGCCTTTAGGTAAACCACCAATACCCAGCGCAATGTCTAAGCCCAACGAGCCTGTAGAAATTGCGCCAATGACTTCGGCAGTATGGTCGCCAAGACGCATAACGGTATTTTTACCAAATTGTTTTTCGATTTGTGCTAAAGCGGTAGTGAGTGCTTTACGTTTGTTGTCATCCATTTTAATGCTCCTAAAGCGTGTGTTTGTGTTGGTAGTGATATATTGGCAGGTTCAACCATCGCTGGCTAGTGGTCAACAATTGTCGTGCGACATAAATTGACGTTGATCTAATGTTGATGTCACGATGATGAAAAAGTCGCCCGAAGTGTAATCTGCTTAGGGCAATGAGTTAAGTAAAAATTTCGTGATTGTCGATTCTTTCTTCTTCATTGGGACTTACGCGGTTATCGCTTGTTTGCTCACTAAATAATCCTTTCCAACGATTTTTAGTTCACAAAACGCGCTAATTGCAATGAAATGCGTAAGTCCTGTTGAAAAATCCGCTACTATCACGCCCCTACTTGCAGGGGCTTTTTTATGTCAGATTTCGCCGACCACACTCCGATGATGCAGCAATATTTACGCATTAAAGCGGAACATCCTCAGTCATTATTGTTTTATCGGATGGGCGATTTTTATGAATTATTTTTTGACGATGCGCGCAAAGCCTCGCGTTTATTAGACATCACTTTAACCTATCGTGGCAAAACGGCGGGCAATCCTATTCCCATGGCTGGTGTGCCATTTCATGCAGTAGAAGGTTATTTAGCTAAGTTGGTGAAACTCGGTGAAGTGGTGGTTATCGTCGAACAAATCGGCGACCCAGCCACCAGTAAAGGCCCAGTTGAACGGCAAGTAGCGCGCATTTTGACACCAGGAACAGTCACCGACGAAGCCTTATTAGATGCCAAAAAAGAAGCATTATTATTAGCCGTTCACGTGCATCAACAAACTATTGGTTTAGCGGTACTTGATATTAGTAGTGGCCGTTTTAGCGTGTTGTCGTGTGAGTTGGCGCAAGATGCTTTAGCAGCAGAGTTAGCGCGGTTAAATCCTGCCGAAATCCTGATTGCCGATGATTCGCCCATTTTAACGTGGTTAGATAATCGCCCCATTAGCAAGCGTCAACCGTGGGAATTTGTCTTAGAAACCGCCAATCATGTGTTGTGCCAGCAATTTCAAGTCAAAGATTTACAAGGTTTTGGTTGCCAAGATTTACCTGCCGCGGTTATTGCCGCAGGGGCATTATTACAATATGCCCGCGAAACTCAACGCGGAGCATTACCGCATTTACAAGGTTTGTGTGTGGAGCAAGCGTCGGATTTTATTTATTTAGATGCCGCTACCCGTCGAAATTTAGAGTTGACACAAACGCTAGTCGGGGAGTTTCAATACAGTTTGGCGTGGGTGT
Source organism: Agitococcus sp. (assembly GCA_046590075.1). Classification (GTDB taxonomy): domain Bacteria; phylum Pseudomonadota; class Gammaproteobacteria; order Pseudomonadales; family Moraxellaceae; genus Agitococcus. Next base: position 1,007 of record JBKJUH010000104.1, on the reverse strand, counting down.
TGGATACGTGCCAAACGCCCATGGGTAGCCGTTTATTACGTCGTTGGTTGCATCAGCCGTTACGTCAGAAAACGACATTATTAGCCAGACAACAAGCCATCAGCGATTTAACTGCCAACTATCGTTACGAAGCACTGCAAAGTCATTTGCAAGCGATTGGCGATTGTGAGCGTATTTTGGCACGAGTGGCGTTAAAAACCGCGCGTCCGCGTGATTTAAGTCGTTTGCGCGAAGTATTTGCGGAGTTGCCTGCATTGCAACAATCGTTATCACATTTACAAACAGCCAAGTTACGGGCATTGGCAGAGGATATTGGTGACTTTCCCGAGTTACATCAATTATTGAGTCGCGCCATTATCGACAACCCGCCTGTGGTTATTCGTGAAGGGGGCGTCTTAGCCGAAGGTTTTGATGCGGAGTTAGATGAGCTACGTGCCATTAGCACCAACGCAGGTGATTATTTACTGCAATTAGAAATCAAGGAACGCGAAGCAACAGGCATTGCCAACTTAAAAATTGGCTATAACCGTGTCAGTGGTTATTACATTGAGTTGTCACGCGCCCAAGCCGATAACGCGCCCGCCCATTTTATTCGTCGGCAAACCTTAAAAAATGCCGAGCGTTATATCACCCCTGAATTAAAAGTATTTGAAGATAAAGCCTTATCCGCGTCGTCGCGTGCTTTGGCACGAGAAAAGTTTCTCTACGAACAACTATTGGAAAATCTGTCGCAATTCATCGCCCTGTTACAACAAATGAGTTTGGCATTGGCCGAGTTAGATGTCTTAGTTGCTCTGACGGACAGGGCGCATCATCTCAATTGGGTCAAACCTGAATTAACCGATGATATTAGCGTCAATATTCACCAAGGCCGCCATCCTGTGGTTGAACAAGTATTAAATGCCGCGTTTACGCCCAACGATACGCTACTGAATCCACTACAGCGTATGTTGATTATCACAGGGCCAAACATGGGCGGTAAATCGACATTTATGCGGCAAACAGCG
>JBKJUH010000417.1:0-3676 GCA_046590075.1 Agitococcus sp. | reverse complement strand
CCCAAATAATTAAACCAATCAAGAAAAACGCCGATGGCGGTAGCAGCAATAAACCATTCGGGATATACCAGCCACCATTATTGACAGTGGGAAGAATCGTTAAACCGAATAATGTGCCTGAACCAAACAACTCACGAATGATGGCAATCAATATTAACAATGCCGAATAGCCTAAGCCATTACCAAAACCATCAACAAAACTAATGACAGGCGGATTTTTCATGGCAAAGGCTTCTAAACGCCCCATAACAATACAATTGGTAATAATCAAACCGACAAATACCGACATTTGTTTGGCAATGACAGGCGCAAAGGCTTGTAGCAACTGGTCAACGATAATCACCAATGTAGCAACAACGACCATTTGCACAATAATACGAATGGAGTTTGGAATGACATTGCGAATTAAACTAATAAAAAAATTCGCAAATGCCGTCACTAAGGTTAAGCCAATCGACATCGCCAACGCTGTTTTTAAGCTACTGGTGACTGCCAAAGCCGAACAAATACCTAAGACCTGAAAAATCACAGGATTGGTATTAAGGATAGGGTCGAGCAATATTTGCTTGGTTGATGGTTGTGCTGCCATGTTAAATGCCCTCACTACGAACTTTGCTCAAGAACTTTTTGAAGCCCATATCGCCTAGCCAAAATTGGACTAAACTGCTCACACCATTACTGGTTAAGGTCGCGCCCGATAAGCCGTCAATATGATATTCCGCATCGGGTTTGCTGTTATCGACATTGCCTTTGATGAGCCCTAATTTGACTTGGCCTTCGGGGTTATAAACTAATTTATTGACCCACAACGCTTTCCATTTTGGGTTATCGACTTCACCGCCCAAACCTGGTGTTTCGGCGTGTTCGGTAAAGGTAATACCAATCACGGTATTAGCATCATTTTTTAGCACTAAATAACCATACAAGGTTGACCACAAACCATAACCCGATATGGGCAATACCATTTTTTCGACTTTGCCTGAAGCATCTCGCAGGACATAAATATCTGCTTCGTTGGCGCGTCGTCTTAATCCTGCGGTGTCTTGTTCAGGGGTTAAAGCAATGGATTTATCAGCTTCTTTGAAGGCTTTACGTTGGTCAAACGGGTCATCGAGTTTGATTTCTTTAAACTCGCCTGTGGACAAATTAACTAGATAACGCTGAAAATGGCCAAACTGCTCGCGTACTTGGGTCGGACTGCCCTCACCTTCGGGCAACACTGCCGCCGCCGCTAAAATTTTACGCTGCTTATCTAAAGAGCGATTTTGGTCTTGGATGGGTTTTAATAGCGTTACAGCTGCCGCTAAAGCAATAGAGCAAACAACGGATAATACCGTCGCAACAACTAGAGTTTTGCCTGTGGATTCTTTAGACATTGCGTAATGCCCTCCGTTTGATGTTGGCTTGCATCACGAAGTAGTCAATTAATGGTGCACATAAATTGGCAAATAAAATCGCCAACATCATGCCTTCGGGATAGGCAGGATTAACAACTCGAATCAACACCACCATCACACCAATCAATATGCCAAAAATCAATCGTCCTGTATTGGTCATGGCGGCGGATACAGGATCAGTCGCCATAAACACCATACCAAAAGCAAACCCACCCAACACCAAATGCCAGTGCCACGGCATGGCAAACATCGGGTTAGTTGTGGAACCAATTTGATTAAAGACTAAAGACATAGCGACCATGCCTATCATCACGCCAAGCATAATGCGCCATGAGGCGACACGGGTGACTAACAACACGACTGCGCCCAATAAAATTGCGGCCGTCGACACTTCGCCCACCGAACCTGCTTCAAAACCAATAAACGCATCCCACCACGTCAACGGTTGTAAGCCTGTTGCCGTCATGTGTTGCATGCCTGTCAAACCTGCCAATTTAGCTTGGCCTAAGGCTGTTGCGCCTGAAAAACCATCAATACCTGCTTTCCATACCTCTGGATTGAGTGCTGTCCACACGGTATCACCTGACATATAAGCAGGATAAGCAAAAAACAAAAACGCACGCCCTGCCAATGCAGGATTAATAAAGTTTTTTCCTGTGCCGCCAAAGACTTCTTTACCTAACACCACACCAAAACTAATGCCTAACGCCACTTGCCATAACGGGATACTGGGCGGACACACTAAGGCAAACAACACCGAGGTGACAAAAAAACCTTCGTTGACTTCGTGGCCACGTTTAATGGCAAATAACACTTCCCAAAAACCACCTGCAATAAAGGTGACGAGATAAATCGGCACAAAAAATGTAGCACCGTATATCAAACAATCCCACCAAGAGTTCGCGTCGAATCCTGCCAGTAACGCAATTACACCATGTCGCCAACCATCAACCGCCATTTCTGCCGTTGCGCCATGTTGCGCCGCGTAAGCTAATGTGCCTAAGGCTTGATTACCGACATTCCACATACCAAAAAACATAGCGGGAAATGTCGCCAACCACACTAAAATCATAATCCGTTTTAAATCAATAGAGTCCCGAACATGAGAACCCGCATGAGTCACGGAGGGTGGGCTATATAAAAACGTATCCAATGCTTCATATAAGGGATACCATTTTTGATAACTGCCGCCTTTTTCAAAGTGCGGCGCCATCTCGTCTAATTTTTTACGCATCCATTTCATGTGGCTTAGCCCTCTTTTTCTATGCGGTCTAATATATCGCGCAGGATGGGTGCATATTCATATTTACCCGGACAAACGAAGGTGCATAACGCTAAATCTTCTTCGTCTAACTCTAAGCAACCTAAGGCTTGTGCCATGTCGGTATCGCCAACCAATAAATAACGTAACAACTGCGTCGGCAAAACATCTAAGGGCATAATGGCTTCGTACGCGCCAACAGGCACCATAGCTCGTGGACTGCCGTTGGTACTGGTGGTCATATTAAAAGTCTTACCCAACCATTTGCCAACATACACACCTAATTCAGAATACCGATGCGAACCTAATTTCAAATAATGAATAAACTCGCGCTCTGTACCTTCAGCGAGTGCAGACACTTGCAAATGATAACGGCCTAAATACGACTCAATGCCTTGTGATTGTCGTCCTGACAACACTGAACCCGAAATCACCCGATTATTGCTACCCGACAATTCACCCGTGGTTAAATCCATCAATGATGCCCCCAACAAGGTACGCAATAATCGTGGCTGACGTACTGAAGGGCCTGCTAAGGCAATGACACGAGAGTTATCTAACTCACCTGTGGCAAATAACTTACCAATGGCAATGACATCTTGATAGTTCAAATGCCATACCACTTTAGAGGCCGATGCAGGATGCAAAAAGTGAATATGAGTACCGACTAAACCCGCAGGATGCACACCACTAAACTCATGAGCATTGACATTGCCCGTCTTAAAACGCGCGGATTCGGCCTTACAGACGTATATTTTGGGAGCTAATTTCGATACCAAAGCAATGCCATCATCAAAGGCTTGTTGCTCACTCAAGATAATTTGTTCGGGATTAGCTGCCAAAGGATTGCTGTCCATGGCATTCACAAAAATGGCACTTGGCGTAGATTCAGGATTTGGGATTTTACTAAATGGCCGTGTGCGAATGGCCGTCCACAATCCAGAGGCTAACAGTTGCTCAACCACGCCCTCACGATTGAGGTTAGTTAATTGATGAGGATTGTAAGCTTTAAACGTCG
>JBKJUH010000393.1:0-4111 GCA_046590075.1 Agitococcus sp. | reverse complement strand
CGACCCCGAGCATCCGCCTTTGCATATTGTTGATTATGACAATGGCCAACAGGCATTAACGCGCTGGCAAGTATTGGCGCGGCAAGCAAAATCGACACGCGTGTTATTGATGCCCGTTACAGGACGTTCGCATCAATTACGCGTGCATTTACAAGCACTTGGCCACCCTATTTTAGGTGATACTTTATATGCACCGCCTGAGGCAATTGCGTTAAGTTCGCGCTTATGTTTACACGCAGAAACGCTCGAATTTACACACCCACACAGTTTAGAAATGGTTCGTTTTACTTGGCCATCCCCTTTTTAATACCAGACAAAGAAAAGAGTTGTTATGAGTATGTATAACCCTGCCATTGGTCAACGTTGGTTATCAGATGCAGAAACCGAACTCGGTTTAGGTATGGTTGTTGAAGTTAATCCACGCACCATCACCATTCTTTTTCCAAAAAGTGAAGAAACGCGTGTTTATGCCAAACAGAATGCGCCCTTATCGCGGATTCGTTTTAATATTGGCGACACTATTAAAGATACCGACAACAAAGAATGGTTAGTCACGGCGGTTCAAGAACGGCAATTGGTCTTACGTTATGACGTGCAAGATGAGCATGGACAGACAACGTCATTTGCCGAAACCAAACTATCGCCCGAAATTCAACTCGCTAAACCGTGTGACCGTTTATTAGCCTGCCAGCTTGATAACAACGAGTGGTACGAATTGCGTGTCACTGCCTTGCGTGCGCGTGAGCAATTAGCGCAAAGCTCTGTGGTGGGTTTAGTGGGTCCGCGTGTCGGTTTAATTCCGCATCAATTTTATATTGCCCATGAAGTCGGTCAACGCATGGCGCCGCGAGTATTACTTGCCGATGAAGTCGGTTTGGGTAAAACCATCGAAGCAGGTTTGATTATTCATCAACAATTACTGACGGGTCGCGCCCAACGCATTTTGGTATTAGTACCTGATAGCTTGCAGTATCAATGGTTGGTGGAAATGCGTCGTCGTTTCAACATCAATTTTTCGTTGTTTGATTTAACGCGCACCGCTGCCATTCGTGAAAACGACGAAGACATCAATCCCTTTTTGACCGAACAATGTGTCTTAGCAAGCATTGATTTATTGATTGACCATCCAACACTCATGACTTCGGCATTAGAAGCAAAGTGGGATTTATTGGTGGTAGATGAAGCCCATCATTTAGTGTGGGATGAAGAAAAACCGAGTGAAGCTTATCAATTAGTGGCGCAACTATCGGCACAAACAGCAGGTGTGTTATTACTGACAGCAACCCCCGAACAATTGGGCGTAGCCAGTCATTTTGCCCGTTTGAAATTATTAGATCCACGACGTTTCAGCAGTTTAGATGCCTTTTTGGATGAAGAAGAAAGTTATTTGCCCATCGCCAGTGCCGCAAGACAATTGGTACGCGGTAAATTAAAAGCTGAAACGCGCGCCACCTTACAAGCGTATTTGGGTGATGACTTTGACTTTTCGACGGCTGAAGGTCGTGAAAAAGCAGTCGCCGCCCTCTTAGACCGTCATGGCACAGGTCGTGTATTGTTCCGTAATACCCGTGAAGCCATTAAAGGCTTTCCTGAGCGTGAATGTTTGCCTGTCCCCTTAACGCCACCAGCCGATTGGCCAATGACTGGCGCAGTGCGTAATCAATTATGGCCAGAAATTCAATGTGAAGATGATGAATGGTTGGCGACTGACCCGCGTGTGCCGTGGTTAATTCAATTTTTGAAGAAATTGAAACAGCAAAAAGTGTTGTTAATTTGCCGAACTGCACCTGTCGCGATGGCGTTAGAATTACGTTTACGCTTAAACGAAGGTATTCGTACTGCGTTATTTCATGAAGAAATGACTTTATTAGAGCGTGACCGCGCCGCCGCTTATTTTGCCGAACCTGATTATGGCGCACAAATTTTATTATGTTCAGAAATTGGTTCTGAAGGTCGTAACTTTCAATTTGCCCATCATTTGGTGATTTTTGACTTACCTGCTAATCCTGATGTTTTAGAACAGCGTATTGGTCGTTTGGATCGTATTGGTCAGACCGAAACCATCAAAGTACACGTGCCTTATATGATGGGAACTGCCCAAGAGCGTTTATTCCAATGGCATCATAACGGCCTCAATGCCATTGCTCAAATTTCACCAACTGCTCAAACCGTGCATCAATATCATCAACAAAGTCTCAAAGAGTGCTTACAATCGGCTGATAATGAAGCACTTTTTGCGGCTTTGATGAACGAAGCTCAACAAGATCGCACCAATTTAGAAGCTGAATTGCAACAAGGTCGGGATTATTTATTAGAGCTCAACTCCTGCCGTATGGAACAAGCCATTGAGTTAATCACTGCCGTTGCCGACCAAGATGATGATTTAGTGTTAGGCGACTTTATGGAACGTGCTTGGGGGGCATTTGGTTTAGAGCATGAAGAAGAAGGCGACGGCACTCATATCCTGCGTGCAGGCGAACACATGGCTGTTGATGCCTTTCCGCACCTCGACCCTGAAGGTATGACCGTTACTTTTGACCGTAACCAAGCCCTGAGCCGTGAAGACATTCAGTTTATTACGTGGGAACACCCCATGGCGCAAGGTGCATTAGAATTAATGACGCGCCAAGCCTTTGGCAATGCCAACCTTGCTTTGATTCGCAATAAAGGCATTAAAGCAGGCACGTTATTGGTAGAAGCATGGTTTAGAGTCGAGTTAATTGCTCCTAAACACTTGAATTTAATGGCTAATCTACCTAACTTGACGATTCGCGTGTTATTGGACGGTGAAGGCCGTGATTTAAGTGCGCGAGTTGGCCATGATGTGTTAAATCGTCAAATTGTGCCTTTAGAAAAAATGACCGCTCGGCAAGTGGTAAAAATGCAAACGGAGATTATTTCGAGTTTGTATAAACAAGCCGAACAAGTGGCAAAAGCCGCTATTCCAGACTTACAGTCACAGGCTCAGGCAAGTTTTAGCGAAAAATTGGACACTGAAATTCAACGACTTAAAGCCTTGCAATTGGTGAATCCAAGTATTCGTGATGATGAAATTGTGGCGTTGGAAGAACAATTGACACAAGGTTTAGACTATCTAAAACATGTGCATTTGGTCAGTGATGCGTTACGGATTATTGTGGCGGGTTGATGCTTTTACCCTCACCCCAGCCCTCGGCAACCGCTCCTGCGTTGCTCTAACTCCTGCATCCTTGCAGTCGTCTTCCTTAGTAGGGAGAGGGGGCTAAGTTCTCTCTCCCTATTGAGGGAGAGAGTTAGAGAGAGGGTGAATGACGGTTTAGGCACAAATATAAGCCCATTCAGCGCAAACGGTAAATTTTGCACCTGTGCTAATCTTGCCGCTTATTAAGCAACAATATACACATACTCGTCTTGGACAACGACCGCATAAGACGGTACTTTCACCGTTTCATCTTCTAAACATTCACCATTTTCTAATTTGTAATGATGTTTATAAATCGGTGAAGCCACTACTTTATGACCTTTTAAGTCGCCAACTATGCCACGCGATAAGACATTGGCTTCAGAAAACGGGTCAAAATTACCAATGGCAAAAATGTCGCCATTTTTTAATTTGAACACCGCGACTTGCTCGCCTTTGACTAATGCGCCTACGCCCATACTGGTTTGTAAGTCTTCTACTGCACATACTTTGACTAGATTAGACATGATATTTACCTTAACTTAGCTTTAACTTAGCTTTTAGGCGGATAAATCCGCCCCTACCATTTGAATTGCCTTCAGGTCGTTAAACCTCAGCGACCGCAATACGTCCTGCTTTTTCGCTGACGGTTGCTGGACGAATTTGGCCACGTTCCTCAACAAAAACGACGTTATTATCGGTTTCATCGCTGTTGACGAAGGAACGGAAACGTTTTAAGGTTTCTGGATTATTGATAGCTTCTTTCCATTCACAGGCAAAGGTATCAACCACAAACTGCATTTGCATTTCTAACTCAGCAGCCAAGCCTAAAGAGTCATCAATGACCACTGCTTTTAAGTAATCTAAGCCGCCTTCGAGGTTGTCACGCCAAACGCTGGTGCGTTGTAAGCGGTCAGCAGTGGCAACATAAAACATCAGAAAGCGGTCAAC
>JBKJUH010000168.1:0-9214 GCA_046590075.1 Agitococcus sp. | reverse complement strand
CAACTAACTTTCTAAGCTGCCTACACGGCAGTGAACGTAGGCACAACACGACAAGAAGCCATTTCTAATTTCTAAGCTGCCTACACGGCAGTGAACGGCGTGGTGTACATGATGATGAATCGGCCAAATTTCTAAGCTGCCTACACGGCAGTGAACTCAATTCGGGCAATGGCGTTGGAACTGGTCAATTTCTAAGCTGCCTACACGGCAGTGAACTAATTCTTGACCGCCAGCCTCACCCAATACAGTTTCTAAGCTGCCTACACGGCAGTGAACTCAAGAAATAGTTCCTCAAGTTAATACACAATTTTCTAAGCTGCCTACACGGCAGTGAACCGTTATTTGTCGCTAACTCGCCAAGCGGTAACTTTCTAAGCTGCCTACACGGCAGTGAACCAGGATAATAAGTCAAAACTGGTCAAACCTGCTTTCTAAGCTGCCTACACGGCAGTGAACCATTTTTAACACCACTTATCTCGTCAGATGTCTTTCTAAGCTGCCTACACGGCAGTGAACGGCCTACTCGTGACATGCCAAATTTTAAAAATTTTCTAAGCTGCCTACACGGCAGTGAACTGGTCTTTATAAACATCACATTTATCTACTGTTTTCTAAGCTGCCTACACGGCAGTGAACTTCACCCGTTAATGAGCTAATCGGTTCATAACTTTCTAAGCTGCCTACACGGCAGTGAACAGTAATTTTCACACAAAAAAACGAGCTACAACAGTGTTTTAACCCATATTTAACGGATATAACCCAATTAAAATGGCACTGTCGTAACTCATTGATTCTATTTACTTGTTAATGAGCTATAAAAAATTGGGTTAAAACTCAGGTACGGTAGATGTTTTACTTAAACCATACGTCCCAAAATTTCCATTACAAGCCTCGTCAGCCTGTTTTTTGGCAATAAACAACTTAAAGCGATGCTCATTACTAAGGCTTTCAAACTGCACAAAAGGTAAGTTACTTTGCGCGGTTTTGGCCTGATAGTTTTTCACCGCCTGCTCAAAACTAATTTCAGGTTTATGTCTAATACGCCTTCTAGCCAAGCGTTCGGCATTGGTTTTGGGTTGATGGCGTTGATAAATGGCATAAGTGACGTTTTTAGGCACAACACGAACACCTGTTATATGCACATAATCACTCAAACGGTTTAAGGCTTGCGTGATGTTAAGCTGTTGTAATGTGGCTTCGTCATTGGCAAATAAACGCAATTTACTGCCCAAAAAGCCAAAAGCTTTGCCGTTTTCTTCTTTGTAAACGTATTCAGGAAAAGACATCCCAACATTGCCAGACTCTTGTATAGCTACAAAAGCGAGGTGAAGTTGGGTATAAACTTTTGACCAAAGCGTGTACATATTAAAATCAGGATTGTCCATTAAAGTTAGTTCAATGTAATGCTTCATCTATTGCTCCTATATTTTAATATCCGACACATAAGCCAAGCCTTTTTTACCTAAATAAAATGCCGATACACCTGCATTTTCAATTAGTTGAGCAAGCTCTTTGGCTTTTTCTTTGGTAATGTCGAGTGTGATTTCTAGAGTGCCACTGGCTTTGGTGAGTGTGGAGGTAATTTCTCCTTCACCTTTTTTGCGCTCTTTGAGAATGTAAGGATTTCCCCAAAGAATTTTTTGGCCTCCAGTTGTGAAACGATCCATTAGATTTTTAGGTGTAAAACCATTGTGTGAAATGCCTGTTAATCCACCTCTAGCAGCTCTAATGCTTGAAACGTCATGGAGTAGTGATAGCCGCTCTAGCTGTAAATATAAAGCAGAACAATAAAATGGCAGAATATCGTAAACACCTTTCTTTTCTTTCGGAGAAAAATTAGGATATTTTTGAGATAGATATAATCTAGCCAACTCTAATCTTTCAGAAATCCCAGCTTTTGATTTGTCGATATTTTCAAGTCTAGAAAGAATAGATAACGGCTCTAAAATGGGTTTACTATGACTTATATTGAAATCCTCGTTCAAAATAAACTCTAGTAAATCTTCGGTGTTTAACCATAAAATACTCCAAAACTCATTTGAAAATAAAGATGCTAGCCATGTATCTTGAGCTTTAATCATGCCAGTAAACGCCTTTTGGTCGGTATTTCCTGAAACATTACGAATATAAACCAATTCATTATTAGTAATTTGCTTATGTGGCAAATCATTAATATGTTCTTGATTTAGTATGGCTTCAATATCAGCAAAATAATAGCAAGGGTCTTGTCGCGCTTGGTATAGTTTGCGTTGCTCACCAATTAAACGATTAAGCACACCCATTACGGTGTCTTTAGTAATGTCGCGTTTAATGAAGTTGCCTTCTTTTTTAAGTGTTGTCATTGAGCCAATAAAATCACGGCCATTGCGTGGTAAGGGTTCATTATTAGAGCCATTTAAAAATGAGTTTCGCCATGAAGACTCATATTCAATTTGAATACGCATAATGTTTATCCTTATTTTGCATAAAAATAAACAGCATAGTCAGTGTCAGCAACTTCATTGATGCTTGCAGGACTACGCTTAATACGCATCATTTTATTACTGTCGTTATAATCAATAGCCACATTGTCAACATACATATAGCCTTTAGCTTGTTTAATGTTTAGTTCAGCTATCATGCGTAATGTTTCTTGAACCACAATGTCAATGGCTTCGTTATCAAGTAAAATTCCTACTTCGCCTTCTTCAAAAATAGTGCCTTTACGCACATAGTTTTTATGAAAAGTCGCTTTAGGGTGTCGTGTTGGGTCTAAACTTTGAATAAAGCTTTGTACGGCCTCAGCAATTTTTTCGCCTTCACCTTCTTTAATTAACATGGAGGCTCGGTCAAACTTTTTGTCTAAAGAAATAAACTGTAATTGCTCAATACTAATTGAGCCGTAGGCCGTATATTTGGTATCGCCAAAGGTGGTTTTAGAGAAAAAAGAGTTACTAGCAACGTCTTTGCCGTCTTTATCTTCACCTTTTTCTTTTGAGCCTGAACGCCCCATTTGTTCAAAATTGCCATTACCTAATTCATCAATAAAATCCTCTAAAAGGAGAGGGCTGGTGCGTTTGGCTTGGCTAGATGGCACAACATAACCACGAACAAGGCCAGTCATTGACGTTAAAACGGCCAATAAATTTTTGTCTTTGGCATAGTGTAGGTCGTAGGCTTGGTCTCTAAATAAATGGTGACGTATGCAATTCTGACTGATGTATAAAGGCGTTTGGTTAAAGTCGATGTCAGTGGCCTGCTTTTTATATTTGTAACCTGTTTCCTCTTTGATTTTGCCAGTTAAATTGGTGTAACCACGCAGTTTAGGTAAACTGTGATTATCAACAGTTGTACCATCATCACCCGTTAAAGTAGTCGGTCCATTCCAATTAACCACACCATAACCATAAGCAGTAATTTTAAAGTCAATGCTTTTAATGCCAGTAACTTTGCTCATTTTTTATTCCTCAGAGTTGTTAAGTAAGTGCTTCATTGCAATAGCCCCAATGGGCTGTTTATCACATACGGCATAATAAATAGCCTCAGTATGTGCTGTTTTTTCGCCTAATTGATGCAATAAAACATCAGGCGTATAACTTAGGTAAATCGGGTATTCAGGGTCACGCGCAAAATTTTCTAGTAAAATTTTACGCATATTCATTTTGGTTGCAGGAATTCCCTCAATAATGCTGGCTTTATCAATCCGTGCATGTTTTTGAGCCATGTAATCAATCAAACCATAGTTACGAATGGTATCTAATGACTCTGTTAGGTTATCAAATTGTTCATTATCACTCATGGCAAAATCATACGCATAATGATTCAAAACGACAGGTTGTGACGGGTTGTTGCATCTGACTACAGCCATTTGTACAAAACGATTATCTCCACGCAAAGAGTTTTTACTAATTTTGGTGCGGCCTACGGTTTGTTGTTTTTTGGGCGGCAGAGTCATTGGCTCGCTTACTTTGGATAGAAGTAGTGCTGCTCCACTTAGTAGAGCTTTGAGTAGATCACTCGCAACAGCTTGTTGTCCTTGAGTTGATTCATAAAATTTTTTATATAACGCGTAGATGCGTGAAAGCTGTATAGGTTTATCATCAAGTTCGCTAGTCAGTAGGTCATACCATGCTTTACTTGATTGCAAGGTATTGAGGGAGTTCAAAAATCTAGCACTAGAGTCAACACATTTTCCTTTTTTGACACTTTCAGTAATTGCAATGGTTAGCACATTCACGCCGTCTTTATTCATGCCAAAGCGATCAAGGCGGCCAAGACGTTGTAATATATTTTCGGCGGTGGTCATTTCCGTCACCATGTAATCACAACTAATGTTAAGCGATGCCTGAACAATCGGGCCGCTTCGTAGTATTTGATATTGATCTGTACCTTGTTGTTTAAAGGACTCATAAACCTTTTCAAATAAGTCTTTTTTGTCACTCTTTTTAAATTTGGAGTGCAATAAAATGCTATTTTCTTGGGCTTGGTTTTTAATAAAACTGCGTTGTGCCGTTTGTGCAGTGTTACTAATAACAAAGGTTTTTGTATCTTGTGTTTTATACAGTGGGTTATCATCATCTTGTGTTCTTTGATCACAAAAATTGATCTTGTAAAAACTTTCATTAAAAGAAGGCATTTCAATTACATCTTCTATATCAATGCCTAATAACTCTTTTAAATAAAAATAGTGAGGAGTTGCCGAGACTAGAAGGGTATTAGCTGTATTGTTTTTTAATCGTTTACAAGCAATAAGCTCGGCAAATAAAAGGGTAAAAGCAGGTTCATTGATGTATTCGTGATACTCATCAAAGACAACATGAACATTCATAAATTGAAGTAGGGTATCAATTTTGCTATGACTAATAATTGCACCTAGAATTTGATCAATAGTCGTTATAATAATATCGCCACTAAAATAGTCATCATCTTTTGTTTTTTGCTCCCATGAATTGGTGTATTTAAATTCACCTGTAGCAATTTCGATGGTGGCATTAGGCAAATAGCGTTGTGTCAGCTCATCAAAAATACCCTGACAAACTTGCACTCGTGGACACACCCAAATAATTTGCTGGGCATTTTTTAGTTTTGCCCATTCAAGAGCAATTTTGGTTTTGCCACAACCTGCCGCACCTGCCAACACACTTATCAAGTTGGATTGGCCTAATTCTGTAGCAACCTCATGTTGTTTTTGCGTTCTTTCACTCTTGGGGAAGTTGTTTAAGCATTGTTCTATATGGCTACTCAGCGTGCTTTCTACCGCGAATACTTCTTGAGTTATCTCGGTAATATTTTGGTTTGTAATGTATTTTTTTAAATCATAAGCAGAGAGTTTTGAAACAAGGCGGTCAGCGGTAATAACACAAGAGCGGATAAGGTTGTAGTTGGCGTTGTCTCGTGTTTTTTGAGAGAATTTTTCAAAACTTTGATCATTAGTTGAGTAAAGTTTGAAGGAGGGGAGTCCTGTATTTTGAGCAATAAATAACTCATCTACAAAGTTTTTAGCAGGTTTTGTCCAGCCTAAGCCTTTAATAATTGATTTTTGAGTAGGTTCGTACTCAACAGATAAAGCATCAACGCCTTCTAATATAGTAAATGTTGTTTCAAAAAAATCTTGCATTTTATTAGCAGTAAGGCTTGAGTCAAAAACCTCATGTATGCCATTTAATGTGTCGAAATTTTTGGTATTTTTGTCATTTTTACGAAAAGGTTTGGCATGATGCCAATAAATAACATGTTCAATATATGACTTTTGATGAGGGTTTATAGGTGTTTTACCTGTTAATTGCTGTTCAAATGCCTTAAAAGCAAAATAGGATATTTCATTATGGCGAGGGTGCTTATCAAAGCTAAATTTTGTGTCATCAATATGCTGGCCATCTTCTGCGACAAAGGTTTTGCTTTTGTCTTGCGTTACCCATGCTTGAAATTGTGGATCAATTTTGCCTAAATCATGCAAACAGCCTGCAACAAAGGCTGAGAAGGCAAATTTTTCTTTGTCTTCGTTGTTGCTAAGTAGTTGTAAGCAGAGTTGTTGTGCTACATAACCCACAGCAAATAAATGTCTAGTTAATGGCTGATAATGTGTATTGGCATATAATACGCCCGCTTTTGGCTTAACGTTAAAAACGTCCATAAATAACTCCTTACTGGTTGAATTCACAGGCACAACGCCTTCTTTATTAAACTTATTTCTATTGCCCACAATCCACACCAACTCACTACGGCTACGCGAACGAATCCAGTGACAACTCACCGCCGTATTCTTGGTCACGGTTTTACGCAATAACTGTTTAACGGCAATTAAACCGTCTTCGGTAATAATAGTTTGCCAAGTGTTATCGCCAATACGGTTAGCAAAAGCATCTAACACGCGGCGCGTACGACTAAGGGCTTTTTTTTCGCATTGACTGACAAAAGTGACCATCATGGCAGTGTCGTCCGTGTTTTATTTATGTGTGTTTAACGCCGCTGCTTTTACCTGCTCAAACATAAAATCCAACGCTTTATAGTCGGTAAAGCGTTGTAGGCATTGCTGTCTAAACTCTTGTTCGGTTGCCTTTTCTTTGGCGCAAATAAATGCCAAAGGCAATACCAACGCATCTTTCACCAAATCAGCGACATCAAATACCAAGGCACCGCGTCGCGTTTTTCCGTGCATGACGGCAAAACCATGTGGAATGCCCAGTACCCACAAAGTTGTGGCCGCTAAACCATAGGCTAAATAATTGCCATGATTCAAAAAGCCATTGGCTAAGTCGTTGGCTTCGCGCTCACGAACAAAATCGCCAATTTTGCAACGTGTCGCTGCGGCTTTATAAAGTTGCTTAGTGAGCATCGCCTCGTGGCTGAGTAAATCACCGACTTTGGTGGTGGTCGGGATTTTTTGTTTAAAGTTGGCAAGAGCGGTTTTAATATCGAGGTCATCAACATAAAAACCTTCTGCTTGTAAGTCGCGGTCTTTTGCCCATACCGAGCTTAAATAGTCGATGCGCGCTTGTTGAAAGGCTTGGGCAACTTGTAGCCGTTTATGTTCCTCAAACCAAAAACTCAGCCAGCCTTGTACATATTCGGTGGGGCGGTATTCGCTTTGTGGCGTAAGCCATTCAATTTCACTGCCCATAAATAACGGCGTACTGCCGCCGCCACAAAAGCCAACCAGAACCCCTGCACTGGCTAACATTCGCATCGCAGCTTGAGTAAGTGACGTGCCTGTTCCCAATAAAATGACTGTTGTATTGGCAATAGGAACGTTCCAATAGTGGTTTTCGTCTTTGCCTTCGGTGAGGTACAACACACGGCCATCTTTTTGCATCACTCGACAATGTTCCAAGTAATACAAATTAGCGCGTTTGGAGTGAAGAATAGCTTTTAGATTTGAGGGGGATAAATCGTCCATGAATTGCTCTCGGTAGAAATAACCATTTCGTGAATAGTAGTTATATCATGAGCATGTTAGCAATGGGTTGCATGGTGCAAATATATAGCAAATGACAAGTTGTGACTTGTATTTTTGATGATTGGTGGTTTTTATTCTGCGTAAATTAATGTACAAAAAAACAGCCTGACAGCGTATTATCCGCCCCATTTCCTGTGGTCAAGTGCTAAAGCTATGAATGGACTACTCTCTGCCTGCAAACGTATCGACACCCTCAATAAAACCGTCGGTAAACTCATTGCTTGGTTAGTGCTGGCTACCGTCTTGTTATCGGTTGCTACGGCTATCGCGCGTAAATTTGGCTTTGGCTCGAATGGCTTTTTAGAAAGCCAGTGGTATTTATTTTCAGCGGTGTTTTTATTGGGTGCGGCTTATACCTTACAAGAAGATAAACACGTTCGTGTCGATGTCTTGTCTAAACATTGGTCGGCTAAAACGCGTGCCATTATCGATATTTTTGGTCATATTTGCTTTTTATTACCGTTAGCCGTCGGTTTGGCATGGCTAGGTTGGCATGACTTTATGCAAGTTTGGACAAGCAACGAAACCTCCGCCGATGCAGGTGGTCTAGCGCGTTGGCCTGTTAAGTTGCTCATTCCTGTTGGCTTTGGTTTGTTGGTATTGCAGCTTCTAAGTGAGATAGGCAAACGTATTCACCAATTAAGCACAGGAGAGCAAGCATGATGGGCGAATGGGGCTGGCTCGCGCCTGTGATGTTTGCGGCGTTATTCGTCTTGTTGCTAACGGGCTATCCTGTTGCGTTTGTGTTGGGTTCGGTGGGTTTGATTTTTGGCGCGATTGGCGTGATGGTTGGCGCGTTGCCGATTGAGTTAGTGCAAGCCGTGCCTGAACGTCTGTTTGGTATTATGCGTAACGATACCTTAATGGCGATTCCCTTTTTTACCCTGATGGGACTGATTTTAGAAAAAAGCCAATTAGCCGAAGAGTTACTCGAAGCTGTTAGCCAGTTGTTTGGTCGTTTGCGCGGTGGTTTAGCGTTTGCGGTGATTATTGTCGGTGCATTATTGGCAGCAACGACAGGCGTGGTGGCAGCCAGTGTCATGGCGATGGGCTTGATTTCTTTACCGATTATGCTGCGTCATGGTTATTCACCGAGTATTTCTAGCGGTGTGATTATGGCTTCTGGCACGCTAGCGCAAATCATTCCTCCCTCCTTGGTATTGATTGTTTTGGCCGATACTTTAAGTGTACCCGTTGGCGATATGTACTTAGGGGCAACGATTCCAAGCCTTATTCTCACCGCGTTATTTGCCGTGTTTATTATTGGCGTCACCATCACCAAACCGACATGGTTGCCTGCCCAACCTGTACATACTGCGATTAATTGGTCAAATTTACTACACGCCTTAGTGCCACCATTAGTGTTGATTTTTCTTGTGTTAGGTACAATTTTTATTGGTTTAGCTACGCCCACCGAAGCAGGCGCAATGGGAGCGGCAGGTGCATTATTATTGGCCATTGCCAAACGTCGTTTAACACTGAACTTATTGCATCAAGCCCTAGATAGCACCGCCAAACTCACCAGTTTCGTGTTGTTTATTTTGATTGGTTCCAGCCTGTTTTCCTTAGTATTTCGCGCCTTAAATGGCGATTTATGGGTTGAACATTTGTTTGACCATTTACCCGCAGGGGAGTTGGGGTTTTTATTAGCAGTCAACTTGCTGATTTTTATTTTGGGCAGTTTTTTAGATTTCTTTGAGATTGTCTTTATTGTTGTGCCGTTATTAGTACCGATTGTCCATAAATTCGGCATTGACCCCGTTTGGTTTGGAGTGTTGT
>JBKJUH010000153.1:0-3137 GCA_046590075.1 Agitococcus sp. | reverse complement strand
AATTTCTAGGTGTAGAAATATCAGCCGCAAGAATGAAGCCCACCATTCGTACAAGTGCTGGTGCAATTCATAGCATTGTTGATACTGCCGAACAGTTGCTTGCTGAAACAGGCCATTGTTATCAAACAGGCGGTGTAATTGCCACCATCCGCACAGATTCTGATACCAATGAAACTAATATTTACCCGATTAGCCAACCTGCTTTGCTGCGTAAATTATCGCGAATTGCTGATTGGCAACGATACGACCAACGCTCTGAGGACTGGACAAACACCGACCCGACCGCAAAATATGTGACCATTCTATATGATGCAGGTGATTATCCACATCTACCTCATCTACGCGGTATTGCGAGACAACCCCACCTACGCAGGGATGGCAGTTTAGTAAAAGAGGCAGGTTATGACCGTGAAACAGGGCTATTTGGAGTATTTAATCCCAGACATTACAACATCCCAGACCATCCGACAAAGAGTGATGCTTTAGTAGCACTAAACATATTGTTGGAATTAGTGGATGAAGTTGCATTTGATGAAGCAATCGACAAAGCTGCTGCCCTGTGTGCCATGCTAACCGCTGCGATTCGACAATCATTACCAACAGCCCCCGCTTTTTTAAGCACAGCGCACAGTATTGGTAGCGGAAAATCTTTTCTCGTGACGCTACTTTGTATATTAGCAACACCTCATAAAGTCGCTGGCATGGCGTTTCCTACCGATGCCGACGAAATGCGAAAAACACTCATATCAGAACTTATAAAAAGCCCCCCTGTTATTAACTTTGACGACATGAGCGGTGATGTTATTCCGAGTGATGCCCTCAAGACTGCATTAACCGAGGGGTATATTGCAGGTCGTTTATTAGGTGTTAGCAAAACAGTGACTTGCTCAACTCGCACATTGATACTTGCGTCAGGCAACAACATTCAGCCAGTACGCGATATGGTTAGAAGGGTATTAACCATCAAACTAGACCCAAAAATGGAAATACCAACCACTCGCACCTTTAAACGACCCAACCGCGAGACAGAAACACGGGATAACCGCACTGTATATGTTACCGCCGCATTAACAATCATTCGGGCGTTTATCGTGGCAGGACAACCAATGGCAAAGATTAAACCTATTGCCAGTTATGGCCAATGGTCAGATTGGTGCAGACAGCCATTGTTGTGGCTTGGTTTGCCTGACCCTGCTAGTCGATTGTTTGCTCAATTGGAACATGACCCCGAACGGGAAAATTTAGGGCGAATTTTAGAGGTATGGCGCAACTGTTTCGGCGATATGGGGAAAATACTACGCGACGCTATATTCGATGCCAGCCAAGAATTACGCGATGCCTTTATGGATATTGCAGCGGAACGTGGTGAAGTTAATTCCAAA
Organism: Agitococcus sp.; assembly: GCA_046590075.1. GTDB lineage: Bacteria > Pseudomonadota > Gammaproteobacteria > Pseudomonadales > Moraxellaceae > Agitococcus. The sequence goes on along the minus strand of JBKJUH010000153.1, from coordinate 1,755 downwards.
CTGCTTGGATGGTGGTTCAAAAAAAATGAGGGTCGCATCGTCGATGGTTTGAAAATCACTAAAATGGACTCATCACGCGGCAGTATAAAATGGCGTGTCGCGCAGGTTGTGCAGGTTTCGCAGGTTTTTTCTCAGTCATTTGAAAATTTTGGCAAATCGGAAACGACCGATGAAGAAGATTGGGGGTGCGTAAAATGATGCAAGCCCTAGAATTATTCACCACTCTAAAAAGTGACGGCATTAAGTTAAAGGTGCTGCATGGTGAGTTACTTTTTGCACCTGCCAACAGAGTTAATGACAAACTCCGTATGATGTTACGAACGCACAAAGATGAATTAATCGCGTTACTAGCTGCCAACGACCACTACCCTAAAAGTGTAGTAACGACAGTCATACAGGAAACAGTACGACAGCCTGAACCACACAGTGAGGTTACCAAAGAATTAGTAACCAACGAAGTAACCAAGAAAACGATGGTTGACAGAGTGTTGGTTGACAAGATGGTTGACAGCAAAATAAGGTAACAAAGAACTAGGTAACAAGAAAGGTAACACGGAAACACAGGGTGACAAGTATTTGGGTGACAAGCTAGGTGACAAGAAAAAGCCCTGCAAAATCTACGCTTCCCCACCTCTTAGGACAGTTAAAAACTGCCCATGTGGGAGTAGTAGATAGCAAGGCTTCTAACAACAATATACTTTTGACAGTTGATAGTGTCAATCAGTTTGACAATGGTTTAAATCACTCAAGTAGAATTTACTTAAAACAATAAAGTTGTGGACAAGGATGGTGTGGACAAGAAATCAACCTTTTCAGAACGTGAAGTTATGGATGTAAACGAACTTGCTACGGCTTTTAGAAAGAGTAATTTTGCTGACTGGTTAAATCAGAGAATAACCAATGTTTTAAATATCAACAAATAAAAAAGCCAAGCATTTGCACAATCGTCCTCTCACCAATTAAGAGGGGCGGTGCAAATTCTTGACTTCTATTTCAAGTGTATTGTCCGCTGATGATGATGTCAAACAGTTTGAGAGTGGTGAAAATCACTCAGGTAGAATTTACTTAAAACAATAAAGGTGTTAACAGATTCGGTATAAACAATAAAATGGTGTATCCACGAAAATCAAAAAAGTAGAATCTATGAAGGTGTGATGTGGACAAGAATGATGTGGACGGCAAAACGAGGGTTTAACCATGAAAAAGCATTGTATAAAAGACTAAAAAACCACTCTCCGCGCCAGTTGCACCTGTTACAAACACAGTCCACCGCTGAAACGTCCGAAGCGTTCGGAAAGCTGGTAGTGTCGTGGGAGTCCGAAGTGTGCCGCCTACTGCAACTTATGTTGGCGTGGTGCATACGTCCGAAACGTCCACTCGCAACCCTCCACAGACATAAGAAATATAACACACTAGGAATATTTAATAAAAACCATAGACAGAAAAAACCATCAAATTAGAAAGGGCTTACAACTTAGTACTGTAGGTAAAGTAAAAGTGTGGCAGATGAGTTTTTGGCAGACTACAATCCCCCTATCCCTTCGGAAGTTGCCTTAGTTAATAAACAGGAGAACGCTTATGGAAATGCAGGAACATCCGAAAATTGCGGATAAACCATCAACGGAAGATACCACCCAACAAGACATATCTTTTCCGTTGTCGCTTCCACTTTTTTACACCCGCCAGAAGTCAGAACAACCTTCTGACACGAAGTCTTGGGTCTCTAAGGCCGTAACTCGTTTACGGATATGGATA
>JBKJUH010000215.1:0-3519 GCA_046590075.1 Agitococcus sp. | reverse complement strand
ACATCGGCAGCACCTAACTTTTGCACCACCAAATGTATATCAGCAAGTGCTAACAACATAGGTAACTCTTGATAAGGCTGTAAAGGCTCGAAACGAACATTTGTAAGCTTTTTAGCTTGTGATATAGCTTGTAAGTCTGTACACGCTGCGCCCTGACCCACCATTAAAAACAAGATGTCTGTTTGATCTTGAAAATATTCTGCCGCCTCTAAAACCAATTCTAGACCTTGTTTTTTGCCCATATTTCCTGAATACAAAACGACTCGAGTGCTCTCAGCAATTTGCCACTTATGCCGAAAAAACAAACGATCAGCAGCAGGTGTAATAAAGTTGGTATCAACCCAATTAGGAAAGAAAATAACTTTTTGAGCATCCACCCCCTTTTGTTGAGCGAGAGCCATCATACTATGTGAAATTGTTGACACTCTGTCGAATCTACGCATTATCCAAGCTTCAATTTTTTTTGCAACACGCGACAATAAGCCATTTGACATTAAGCCAAGACCAAACATCGCATCTATTTCATAGTCTTGAATATGTAAAATAGCTTTAGCTCCTGTTAAACGCGCATAGAGTAAAGCCATTGGTGCACAAAACAAAGTTGGTTCAACAACAAAAACGACATTGGGTCGCCAAAATAATAGTCTGATTAGTATTAAAAAAGATGAAAGTGCAAAAGAAAGTAAATGCAATAATCTCTTTAAGGTGTTTGGCTGAGACGGCACATAGAGAGGACAACGATAAACAGTCGTATTTTTATTTGTTTCAGATGAAAACCAATTCTTATACCCATCACCAACACTCCACTCTGGATAATAGGGAGGTGCAGTTATGACCTTGACTTCAAATCCATTTTTACTTAGCCAGTCTGACATTTCACCAGAGTATTTGCCAATTCCTGTTAGTTCGGGTTTAAAATTAATCCCATAAAGCAAAAACTTCATACGCGACAAAACCCTTTCATTTATAAATTAACTATTTTAAAACAATCAAATAGTTCGAGCATTAAAACATCTTCTCTATAAAAAACAGATATAAATCATTGGCGTTTGTCAACGCCCACATCGATTAATTGATTTTCTCTCAACAAATAATCAATTACGCCACCATCAACTCTTATACCAAAATCTGCATGTTCAATCTCATTTGCCTCTACAAGAACATCACTGACAGCTGGATAACGATTATTACACCCTCGTAGTATAATTGACGCATTTCCTAAAAGTCGATTTTGTCTTAAAACTGATGCGTTATTCAAAACACCCCTAGCTTTAAACTTTTGCTGGCCAATAATCATTATAGATGTAGAAACTATAGTTGAGGCAGAGCCGCTCAGTTCAGGCCGAAACTCATACTACGGATAACCATAAAGTCTTGTAGCAAAAGTATTTACGCGCTACATGAACTATGACTTAAGTACAAATAACAACCTAAAATCAATGAACTGAACGACGCTGACACATAGCCTAAACGTACCTTAACCAGATGGACTTTGCTCTGATAAACCTCTCGCTTTAACAACGCTCACTACTTTGTCCAGATCCTTAGGCACATCTACCGATAAAGAACCAGATGACTTAACTCTGATCATTTTCAATTTCACGCCACCTTCAACAAATCGAAGCTCATTCACATCCTCTACTTTTTCGTTACCACCTTTAGGTGTCGAACTAAAGAATTGTAATGCCGCTCTGTTATATGCTAAAACACCCACATGCTTGTAATATTTATAATCCAAAGATGATTTTGGATATGGAATAGGGCTACGTGAGAAAAATAAAGCATAGTCCTGCTTGTCAACAACAACCTTAATATTCGTTGGATCAATCAATTCGACAGGATCATTAATTTCCGCCATAAGATTAGAGACATAAATCTCATTATTAATCGAAGATGTGGGAATAATTGCGTCTATATGAGCCACATCAATTAAAGGCTCATCTCCATTAATACAGACATAGATATCTGCCGCAATAGTGTCAGCAACTTCTAATAATCTTTCTGTACTAGTTCCATGCAATTTCGATGTCATTACAACAGGGATAGCAAAGCTTTCACAGACCTGTTGAATTCTATCATCATCTGTCGCCACACATACGGCTGTCAGCTTTTTCGATTTTTTTGCTTGCTGATAAACCCACCAAATCATTGGTTTACCACAAATATCTGCAAGTGGTTTGCCTGGAAACCTTGTTGATTCATAGCGAGCAGGTATTACACCTAAAATATTCATTGGCATGCCTCTTTATTACTTCCTGTATTTATGATGCTCACTCGCATTCACTTTTTTCTCTGAGTCACCAACAATCATTTCTGTTTCACGAATATTGTCAACATACTCTTTGAATGCAGGGGTAGTCAAATCAACTGCAACGGCATCAAAATGCGCCCACTCAGTATTACCTAATTTAACATGTTTCTCTAACATTTTAGCACCAGACGCAACTGCCAACGCAGATGCCTTCCAACCAAAATCGTGACTTGAATATCCTGGTACAATCCGACTTTCTTTTAAGGACAACTCATGATAATGACGGACAACGCCAATATTACAATCATGTAAAGGAGTGGGATAGGCTGAATTACATTGAAGCAAATATAACTTACTACACTTTGAGAAGTTATTAATGACAAAGCTTTCGTATTCACTATCTGTCATACCCGTCGATAAAACAACAGCCCCCGTATAATTATCCGCAACGTACTTCAAAAAGTCTGTATGCTCTGAAATAGTAGATGGCAGTTTCACCATTTCTATCTGAAGATCCTGCATAAACTCAAAAGAAGGCTGATCTAGAACCGATGCAAACCAACCAATTCCAACTTCTTTACACAGCTGATCAACAAACAAAAAGTCCTCTTTAGATAACTCTAATTGAAATCGATAATCTGCAAAAGTTTTACCGAATGGCGAGACATATGGTGATGTTAATTGCTCAGGGGTATAAAAACCTGCCACATCTCTTTTTTGTAATTTAATAAAGTCCGCACCAGCAGCTCTACTAGCACGAATCATACGCTCTAAACGCGTCCGATCACCAAAATGATTCGTTGTTAATTCAGCTACAATAGCAACACGGTTTGGATTATCAGGTTGTGAAGCGGTAAATGGCAATGATGCGTTTAGCTCGGTGGCAGTTAATGCACTAAAATTACGATTACCCACATGCTTCAAATTTATCATTGAATCACGAAGGAAATACAGGGTATTAATAAAGTAAAATTCCTGAACAGAAATGCGTAGAGCCGTCTCTTCGATTGCTTTAGGTGCAAAATCTCTACCCAGTCGCTGACTCAAACCTACATCTGGATTAAAGTCAAACCCGACCATATAGACCGTTTGAATACGGCCTTTCAATTCGGCCACTTTACGAGCAATCTTTAGTGCTGTTAAAAATAATATATCTTCAATAACCAATTCATCACTCATGAAGCGCTGCATAATCAAATCTGAGGACGATTGTGTTAATGGGACATAAGGCGCAACAAAAACCGCCTTACCCTTAGCATCAAACTTAT
>JBKJUH010000400.1:0-2629 GCA_046590075.1 Agitococcus sp. | reverse complement strand
GTAGCTATGCTCTTTTTAACAAACGCACAACTCATAAACAATTTAAGATAAGCAAAGGACACGCATGCTAGATCCTAATATCCAAAATGAAGCAAGTATAAGTAACGCGGACTCTGGCAAACTAGACGTTGTGCGCTCTCTAGCGGTGCTGTTGGTAGTAATTAGCCACCTACCTCTCACTAAACATATATCGGATCTGATATTCGGTATAGATAAAATACACGTTCAGCCTATGGGTCTATTCGGAGTTGGCATATTTTTTGTTCATACATGCTTAGTTCTAATGGCATCACTGGAACGTCAGACACTTGACTATGGAAGTAAAAAACGATTTCGTATTTTTCTGATCAGAAGGGTATTTAGAATATATCCACTAAGCATCGCCACTGTTCTTAGTCTTACTCTTATAAGTTATTTATTTTCAAATAATAAAATTGATCTATCGCAAGTTTTAAGTAATGTACTACTTATTCAAAATATTACAGGTGATATTTCTGTACCTGGTACATTATGGAGTCTACCTTATGAGGTACAGATGTACTTTTGCCTACCTGCCCTTTATCTATTAGTCACAAAATATAAGAACTGGGCTTCCTCGTTGATTGTATTTCTTTGGTTCGCATCAGTGGCACTTGTATTTACACTTTACGCGGCTCATCAAGACTATCAATTGGTTAAGTATTTTCCTGCTTTTATACCAGGAGTACTTGCGTTCACACTACTCTCACGAAGAGCATCAAGTAGACTTCTACCCGCCTATGCTCCTGCTGCCTACATTATCTTAGCCTCATTGTCTTTCCCGCTTCTTGTTCATGCAGGAGTTAAGGAGCATCTTTTATTATGGCTAGCGTGTCTCGCACTAGGAGTTCTTCTACCTTACTCTTCTGAAATCATATCACCTGCTATAAAAATAATCTCTAGCAAAGTTGCAAAATACTCCTATGGCATATATCTCGTTCATGTACCAATGATCAGTTTTTCATTTAAATACTTAAATATTGATAGCTCGCTTCTTCAGTGGATTATCTTTATTTTGGGCACAGTAAGTATCAGTTACCTTGCATTTCATCTCATAGAAAACCCTGGCATCCAGCTCGGAAAGCGGGTGGCTAGACAAATTCGACCTCAATCGACTTCAAGCCGACGCGATACTCTGGCGCAAGAGAATAATTAACGTGGCCTTTCAATCACGGAAAGCTTTGGAAGGAAAGGGGATATGGATAGTATTCCAACAGTTACCGCGCCAACTTAAACTTTGCTTAATTTGAAAATTTCACATTAATTGACGATAGCACAGGCTGGTAAAACAACGTACTTGGCCTGAGTGAAACATCGAACAAGCCAATTATTGTGTACTTTATTATCGTTCTTAGGTTATATTTAATCTCTTTGATTTTTGTAGTGGGATGTTACGGCAAAAGCGAGTAGCTACACTTTTTTTAGCAACATCACAACGCATAAACAAATTAAGTTAAGCAAAGGACAAACATGCCAGATCCTATGACCCAAAATGAAGCAAGTGTAATTAACGCAGACTCTGGTAAATTAGACGTTGTGCGTTCTCTTGCAGTTCTATTGGTGGTAATTAGCCACCTACCTCTCACTAAACATATATCAGATCTGATATTCGGTATGAATAAAATAAACGTTCATCTAGTCGGCGTTTTTGGAGTTGGCATATTTTTTGTTCATACATGCTTAGTTCTAATGGCCTCACTGGAGCGTCAGACACTTGACTATGGAAGTAAAAAACGATTTCAAACTTTTATAATCAGAAGAGTGTTTAGAATATATCCACTAAGCATTACCACTGTTCTGAGTCTTACTCTTATAAGTTATTTATTTTCAAATAATAAAATTGATCTATCGCAAGTTTTAAGTAATTTACTACTTATTCAAAATATAACAGGAGATATTTCTGTGCCCATTACATTATGGAGTCTTCCTTATGAGGTGCAGATGTACTTATGCCTACCTGCTCTATATTTACTAATCACTAGATATAAAAACCACGCGTTCTCGTTGATACTGTTTCTTTGGTTCGCATCTGTAGTGTTTATAGGTGCACTTTCCGCTATTCATCAAAATTATCAATTGATTTTGTATCTTCCAGCTTTTATACCAGGAGTACTTGCTTTCACGCTGCTGTCACGAAAAACATCAGATAGACTTTTACCCTCCTATGTTCCTGCTATTTACATTATCTTCGTTTCGTTGTCACTTCCACTGCTCGCTTATGCTGGAGTTCATAAGCATCTCTTATTATGGCTAGCGTGTCTCGCACTAGGAATTCTTCTACCATACTCTTCTGAAATCATATCACCTGCTGTAAAAACTATCTCTAGCAAAATTGCAAAATACTCCTATGGTATATATCTAGTACATGTACCAATGATTAGTTTTTCATTCGAATACTTAAAAGCTCATAGTTCGCTTCTACAATGGATCATCTTTATTTTGGGCACAGTAAGTATCAGTTACCTTGCCTTTCATCTCATAGAAAACCCTGGTATCCAGATCGGAAAGCGCGTGGCTAAGCTAATTCGACCTCCATCGTCCTCAAGCAGACGTGATACTCTAGTGCAAGAAAGCAATTAACCCTATACGATATGGTAAATCTCTATATCGT
>JBKJUH010000194.1:0-6670 GCA_046590075.1 Agitococcus sp. | reverse complement strand
TGAACCAGCACTAGCATTGCCAAAAGGTTCTGCTCCCATCAGCAAAACCACATTTTTATAACCTTGTTGCTGGAGTCGCCATGCCGCCGTCAAGCCTGCAATACCACTACCCATAATCACCACATCAACCTTGCGCTCACCATTGGAATGAGGAAGTTGTTTAAGTTGACGCAAATAATGGCCTTCATTCATCGCAGGTTTAAGCACCGAGATAGGCAACCACGGCGGAATGGCGGATAACCATGAGCCTTTACAGCCTGCGAGTAAGGTGCTGGTGGCGGTGAGTTGTAAAAACTGACGGCGATTCATCTAATCACATTGCCCCAATCTTGTTCAAAATAATGCACTAAGGCTTGATTATTTAAGTGGTTTGCTTCGACCTTAATGGCACGCATATCAGGCGGAAAGCTAAACATTAAACGAGTGCTGTCAGCATCTAAAAAACGCATGGGCAAAGCATAATGAGTGGGGACTTGATAATTAGCGTGTGTTTTAGCCAGTACATAACCCCATTCACCAAACGATGGCACATGCGCATGATAGGGATAAGTAACAAAGCCTGCGGCTTTTAAGGTGGCATCAATACACCAAAACGAACGTGGTGCGTAATACGGTGAAGTCGCTTGCACCACAAAAATACCTGTATCGGCTAAATGTTGTTTTATCAGTCTATACATCGGTACGGAATATAATTTACCTAAACCAAAGTTCGACGGATCAGGAAAATCGGCAATAATGACATCATACATCTGTTGATTGTGCTCTAGCCATCGGCCAGCATCATCGTTAATCACCGTTACTTTTGGCTGGCTGAGTGAATGTTGATTCAGAGTGGTCAATTCGGCATTGGTACTAAATAGATGAGTCATTGCAGGGTCTAAATCAACCAGCGTGACGTGTTTGATGTTGGCATAACGCAAAACTTCGCGCACTGCCAAACCATCACCGCCACCCAACACTAAAACCTGTTGCGCACTCGGTAAACTGGCCAAAGCAGGGTGTACTAAAGCTTCGTGATAACGGTGTTCGTCACGGCTAGAAAATTGCAAATTACCATTAATATATAAGCGTAAATCATCTTTCCAACGCGTGACAATTAAGCGTTGATAAGGTGTGGTTTGCGCGTGAATAATCGGGTCGGCAAAAATTAGTTGCTCTGACCAACGCACTAAACGATCACTGTACATTAAACCAAAAATCAAAAAGATGATCACCGCAATGGCACGCCGTTGTTGGCGTTTAGGGTCTTGAAGATGCGCGGCAAAACGTTTGGTTGTCCACCATGCTACTAAGGCATTTAATAAGCCAAATAAAAAGCCTGTGCGTGCCAAACCCAATGTTGGTGCTAATACTAAGGGGAATAATAAAGAAACTGCCAATGCCCCTAAATAATCAAAGGTTAAAACACGGCTAACAATTTCGCTAAATTCGGTTTGGCGTTGATGTAAAACGCGCATCACTAGAGGAATTTCCATGCCCACCAAAATGCCAATCATCATCACCAGCACATATAAAATGGTTCTAAAGGGCATGGATAACCACGCAAACAACACAAATAATAATGCCGCCGATATACCACCAATTAATCCAACCAATAATTCCACGTCAATAAAACGGGCTAAGACGCGTTCTTCGGGCACATATTTGGATAGATGCGCGCCAATGCCCATGGCAAACAAATAACAACCTATAATGGTCGAAAATTGCAAAATAGAATCGCCTAATAAATAGCTGGCTAATGCCCCTGCAATCAGTTCATAGGCAAGGCCGCAAGAGGCAACAATAAAGACGGAAAAAATGAGCGTACGGTCGGGCATGATGGCGTATAGGCGACAAGAAAGAAGTCAGGCATAATAAACGTATCCTCTAGGTAAGGAAACGCCTCATGTCATTCGTTTATCTGTATAACTATCTACTGTATTTATTTGCCAGCGTAGCCATGATTGCGGTGTTTGCGTTGGTATATACCAAAATCACTCCTTATGACGAAATCACACTGATTAAACAAGGTCAGTTAGCGGCAGCATTCAGTTTTTGCGGGGCATTGTTGGGGTTTTCACTGACCTTAGCGTCGAGTATTTTGCATAGTGATAATTTTTTTGCTTTTGCTGGCTGGTCGGGTGCAGCGATGGCGGTGCAATTAGTCGCTTATGCGGGTGTCGCTTATTTAATTCCCAATATTCATCAACAGTTAGAGCAAGATAATCAAGCGGTCGGTGCATTATTGGGTGGTGTATCGTTAACGTTGGGCATTATTAATGCGGCGTGTTTGTCTTAGTTTTTTGGAGTGCTAATTATGTATGCTCATCGTCAAATTTATGAAAATATAGAAGCAACTATTTCTGTGCCACCTGAGCTACAGCACCGTAAAACTGAGGTCATTTTTTTGCCGCTAGATAATGAGCTATCAAATAATCCCATACAAAAAGAAGGTTTAGGGACGTTAGCGGCACGCTTATTTAGTCAGGTTGCTTTGGATGATGAGGCTAGCCATGATAACGGCAAGAAATTAGGTTTAGGCGAGGTAATGGCCAGTTTTTTTAAGGATATTCCTGCTGCCAGTTGTCCTGAAGAAGAGTTTGTATTACCTGCTAGAGAGCACTATGCACCAACAGTGACTTTTGACGAATGATTTTACTTGATACCAATATTCTGTCTGCAATGATGCAGCCAGAGCCTCATGTAAACGTAATTGCATGGTTTAATCGGCAACAACAGCATCGACTGTATGTGCCAAGTATTGTTATTGCAGAAGTTCGTTATGGTTTACAACGTCTGCCTGTAGGACATCGTCAAACGATGTTGTTAAATCAGTTTCATTTGTTAATGGCAGAATTATTTCCCGAACGCGTCTTAGGGTTTGGTCAATATGAAGCAGAAGCTTATGCCATATTACGGGCGATGCGAGATGTACAAGGCCGACCTATGAGCATGGCTGACGCACAAATTGCCGCGATTGCACAAGTACAACATTTAGCCATTGCCACACGCAATATGAAAGATTTTGAAGGTTGTGGCATTGTCTTAATCAATCCGTTTGATGAGTAACAGGAGTTTTAACATGGGCTTATTTTCGTTTGTTGCCAAGCAATTTGTCGACGTTATTGAATGGGATACTCAACCCGATGGCCAATTGATGTGGCGTTTTCCCTTTACGGATAACGAAATTCAATATGGCGCACAATTAACGGTGCGTGACGGCCAAATCGCGGTTTTTGTTAATGAAGGCCAAGTGGCTGATGTTTTTACCGCAGGTTTATACAAGCTCGAAACGCGTACCTTGCCGTTATTAACTAATCTCAAACACTGGGATAAGTTATTTGCCTCACCTTTTAAGTCCGATGTCTATTTTTTTAGCACACGTTTACAGTTAGGCCGCAAGTGGGGTACACCTCAACCCATTACCATTCGTGATACAGACTTTGGCATGGTTCGCCTTCGCGCTTTTGGTATGTACGCCTACAAACTCACCGATGCCCAAAAGTTTTATACCACCATTACAGGCGCAAATAGCACCTATACCGTTGAGCAACTTGAGCCACAATTACGCAATCTGATTGTCGCTAATATTAGTACGGCAATGGGCAGTAGTGGTGTGCCATTTTTGGATATGGCGGCTAATCAAGGTTTAATGGCCGATAAAATTAAACAGGTGTTAGCCCCTTTATTTGTTAATTATGGCTTAGAACTAGATACCTTAGTGGTCGAAAACGTCTCTTTACCCGACGAACTCCAAAAAGCCATTGATACCCGTATTTCGATGGGCATGGCAGGCGACCTCAATAAATATACCCAATATCAAGCCGCTAACGCGATTCCTTTGGCAGCACAAAATGAAGGTGGCATGGCAGGTATTGGCGCGAGCATGGCGGCAGGACTAGCGGTGGGTCAAACCATGGCCAGAGCCTTTAATCCTTCCGCAGTCTCACAGTCGGTATTAGGCGAGGGTGGCGGTGCGCCAGCTTCAACACCTGCACCTGCGGCGAGTGATGACCCAACAGCACGTTTAGAAAAGCTAAAAAACTTGTTAGATAAAGGCTTAATCAGCCAAGCCGATTACGATAGCGCCAAAGCCGAAGTCTTAAAGAAGCTGATGGGATGAAGGCACTCGGTCAGCATTATTTGTTGGAGTGTGATGGCGTGGCAACGAGTTTGCTCGCCAATCCTCAGCACTTACAAACCATGCTTTATCAGGCCGCGCAAGCAGCTAATGCTCATGTGTTATTTGCCCATTGCCATCATTTTGGCCACGAGCAAGGCGTAACGGGCGTGTTGTTATTGCAAGAGTCACATATCAGCATTCATACGTGGCCTGAATATCGTTACGCCGCGATTGATGTGTTTATGTGTGGCGAGGCTCAACCCCAACAGGCCATTGACTGTTTGATTGCTGCCCTACAGCCGCAGTCACACCGTTATCAAGTGGTGCAACGTAGTCCAGCTGATTTTTAGGATTAAGCGTAACCTCATGCTATCAAAAAGCTCCCTCTCCTGTGGGAGAGGGTTGGGGTGAGGGCAAAAATTAGGAAACCAATTTCTCATGTTTAATGCGCTTTGTCCTAGTTGTGGTGCTAATGTCGCCTTTCAATCACCTGCCTCCGTCATGGCGGTGTGTAGCTATTGCCAAACCACCGTCTTAAAAAATGCCGAATCGGTGCAAGATATTGGCAAAATGGCGAGCGTGTTAGAGGATTACAGCCCACTACAAATTGGGACTACAGGCATTTATCAGCAACAAGGTTTTAGCTTATTAGGGCGCATTCAGTTTAACTATGAAGACGGTTTATGGAATGAATGGTATGCCTTGTTTGATGATGGTAAAGAAGGCTGGTTGTCCGAAGCCTCAGGCCAATATGTGTTTACCTTTTTAGAGGGTAAAGCTGATGATGCACCACCGTTTGCGCAACTTCGTCCTTTAAGTAAATACCGCTTATATACTGCCACTGATGTGCGTACTGCGCGTTGTACGGCAGGACAAGGTGAGTTGCCGTTTAAAGTCGGCAAAGGCTGGCAAACCCAAACTGCCGATTTTAGAATTAAAGATAATTTTTTAACCTTAGATTACTCAGAAGGTTTTCCACCGCTACGCTATACAGGTAAAGCAGTACAGTTGGATGATTTAAAATGCCAATTATTACGCGATACCGACACCATCGAAGACAGTGCAGGACGTATTAAAGGCCAAATGCAAGCCTTAGATTGTCCTAGTTGTGGCTCAGCCATTCCGTATGTCAATCATCAGTTTAAGCATATTGTCTGTGCGGCATGTAGTGCTAACGTCGAACTCCAAGAAGACAAAGCCATTGTTATAGAAAGACACCAAAAGCTCACCGCCAAACAAACCTCTTTAGCATTAGGTGATAAAGGCACAATTGAAAGTATTGAATATACGCTTATCGGCTTATTACAAGCGGAAGAAATGGGTGAAGATGCTGACGCACCGTGGACAGAGTATTTATTGTACAGTGCCAATAAAGGTTTTTTATGGCTAGTAGAAAGTAGCGACGGCTGGGAGCGCGTCAGCGTTTTAAATGAAATTCCTGATACCAGTCATCGTGATATGTTGAGTTATCAAGGTAAAACCTATAAAAAGTTATGGGACTATCAAGCGCGCGTGACTTATGCGGCAGGGGCATTTAATTGGCGCGTAAAAGTGGGTGATGTCACAAAAATAACAGACTATCAAACTCAAAATATTAAACTGACCTTAGAAGCAAATGCCAACGAACTTAATTGGAGTATGGCGCAAAAAGTTTCTGTGGCGGTGTTGTCGCAATGGTTTAATAAAAAGCTCAGTGCGCCTGTCGTCTTGAGTTCGTCAGGCAATAAAATGGGTATCTTTAAGCTGGCAGTGATCTTGTTATGGCTTATTAATTTACCGTTAATGATATTTGGTTCGGGTAGTTTGATATTAACGGCAATTAGCACCGCGATTTTGTGGTTTTTAGCCGTAGGGACGTGATATGTCAAAAATTAATTATATATTGTGGGCGTGTGTGATTGTTTTTATGACCACTCTGCTCAATCTGTCTTCGGGCTCTTCGTCGTCAGGCGTAGGTGGCTCTAGCCGAAGTTGGGGCAGTAGTTCTAGCAGTGGAGGCGGCTTTTCTTATGGTGGTGGACATAAGTAGGTCGATTTTCAACCCAATTTCATAAGCATAAATAAACCTCGTCCATATTCACTATTCCTATTTTGTGAACTGCATCCTATTTTCATGACAGCCTCTCTATCAGAGTTGTGATGTATGCACGTTTACGTTTACTATCACACACTATAAAAACGTACTCAATTTTTTGCTAGTATTTAGCGCAGTAAAATTTTTTCACAAAATAATAGGGAATGGCCATGTCAGGTTTTACCGAAGAACAAGCTCACGCTTATATGATTAAATTACTGACCGCCATGAGTCAGGCTGGCGGTTCCGATTTATTTATTGCCCACGACTTTCCGCCGAGCATGAAAGCCAATGGTGAAATGCAGCCCATGGCCTCGCAGCGGTTGACAGGGGAAATTACCGCTATGTTAGCCCACTCCATGATGAACGATGCGCAGCGTGCCGACTTTGCCAAAGAAATGGAATGTAATTTTGCTATTTCTGTGCCCAATGTCTCCCGTTTTCGGGTCAATGTTTTTGTCCAGCAGCAAGCAGTTGGCATGGTCATTCGGACG
>JBKJUH010000176.1:0-2607 GCA_046590075.1 Agitococcus sp. | reverse complement strand
CCTTTTTCTGCTGCTAAATAGGGCGCATGGTCTTTACCGACGCCGTGTTGATGGCTAATGGTGCCGCCATGTTTAACAATGACTTGTGAAGCATTGGCTTTGAGTTTTTGCCAACGTGCCAAGGTCTGAGCATAATCTTGACCAGCACGAAAAACATAAGTGGTATAAATGCTCGAACCTTGCGTATAAATATGTGACAAATGGCTAAATGCCAATACCGTTTCACTGTCAGCCATTAAACCATCACGCAGAGATTGCTCAACATCAATCATATAAGGAGTGACTTTTTGCCAATCAATTGCTGTTTCTAGGGTATCCACGGCATAACCCAATTGCCATAACGCTTCACGCAAGTACGGCGCACGGAAACGATTTTGATGCCAGCGTTTACCTAATACTTGACCTGTTGCCACGGTATCAAAACTTTTAAGAATTCGCGCCACTTCGGACTGGGCAAATTTAATGCGCGGCAGACTACCTGTAAAGCCGATAGTCAACATACACTTGCCTGCACCAGCACCCCGCCAATTTAAGACTTTTTCTAAACCCGCAATCGCAAAAGCATGACCCGCCAATACTAATTGCGTGCGTGTTTCTTCGGCATTACTTAAACGCACCATCGACAAGGGTAGTTTTTGCTGCACCAATTCACGAACCGCTAATTTTGCTTTTGCCCAATCAGGCACAAAATAGACATGAAATTCTTCGTGTTCAGGGCGACGACTGACTCGAACCGTGGCTTCGGTAATGACACCAAAACGCCCTTCTGAACCCATGATAATTTCACGGATATCAGGCCCCGCGCTAGAAGCAGGAATAGTGGGAATATCTAAAGTACCTTGCAGTGTTTCGATACGGCCACCAGCAAACAACTGCTCAATACGGCCATAATGTAACGATTGCTGACCACTGGAGCGACTGGCAATCCAACCCCCTAAAGTGGACAATTCAAACGACTGCGGATAATGGCCTAAGGTATACCCATGTGGTTTTAATAAGGCTTCAACTTGGGGACCCGTCGCACCTGCACCAATGGTTGCTAGCTGCGAAGACTCGTCCAACTTAATCAAATCATTTAAATGCGTTAACGCTAAAGTTAGAATCGGACGTTCATCGGCAACAGGGTTAATATGCCCGACCACTGACGTACCGCCACCGTAAGGAATCACCACCCAATTATGTTGTTTAGCCAACGCCAACAGCTCGGCCACTTGCGTACTATTACGCGGCAAAGCGACACCATCAGGAAAAACGCCAATATCGCCTGAACGCCAAGCCAACCAATCGGGCAAGCTTTGGCCTCGGGCATGGCGCACACGCGTTTCGGCATTAGTAACAATAAGAGGATGTTCAGGAAGGCGGCTGGCTGGCACTTGGGCAGTTACATCAGCAAGAGAAGCATCTACTAATGGCGTTCCTTTACCCAATAATCCTTGAAGAAATGTACTTGCTTTGGCATTAACAGACATTTTAACGCTGCTGTCGCCCCAACTATTCCACTGACGCATAATGGCCTCTTGTCATCAACGGACTCTGGCATTTTAGGACTTACGCGGTTATCGCTTATTTATTCACATTTCAGCCGCTTTAGGCGGCCTTATGTTCACAAAACGCGCTAATCGCGGTGCGATGCGTAAGTCCTGATCTGCACACCTCAAAAAACAAAAGGTTTTATTGTTAGATAAAACCTTTGAATCATGACGCTAAACGCTCAGAAAATCCTGAAAGCTACACGGTAGGTCGGCTGGTGCTTCGGCGTACACTCATGACATTTGATAAAGTACGTTCGCCCAATGCCGTTAATTGCCACCATATACGCTGGTCATTTTCTCGATTCACTTTTTGGGTGTATCCAAGCGTACGGAATTGCATTTTGATGGTACTAAAACAAAGAGGGGTGATTTGAATTTCTACCACCGCATGTGTTTTGGGATAATCACGCTGCACATCTATCAAGGCGTTGCGCTGTAAACGTTCGTTAATTTTTGCCGCCATAAACTCTTCAGTTTGCGGCTGCAGCAAATGTGAACCAAAGCTCACCAGTAACTCGTTCCATGATAAGCTGGTTTTTACCAACACATCTTGACAGTTGCCGCCAGCATAGGCTTTACAACGATATGGGACTTCAAATAAGTCTTCGCCTTTTGCCAGATTTTCGGTATTTATAGTCGTGCTCGCCAGCCACTTGTCACGCTCTTGTTCTAATTCTTGCACCCGTTTTTTTAATACGGCACATTCTTTTTCTAGTTCAACTGAACCCACACTATTACTGACTCGCACCCAACCCAAAGAAGGTGTGCGACGAATCAAATCGGGTATAATATTACGTAAGACAATGCCTAAATCGACATTATCACGCCAGTAAAAAATATTATTAGCTTGCTCGCGTAGTAACACCTTGCGAAAGTCACCAAATTTGAGCTTGCCTTCTATTAATTGTTCTTGTAGATCAGCGGCACGCGATTCAGGCGACTCATGCATGAGTATAATCATGGGTTTTTGTTTGGTAGCCGCATAGACATACTCCATGTGGGTATAACTCACACCCGATGGCATGAGTGAACCATAACGGCTGCCCAACAATAAGACAAAATAATCACTTTCATC
>JBKJUH010000357.1:0-6873 GCA_046590075.1 Agitococcus sp. | reverse complement strand
GTACATCTACTAAGGCTTCACGGTCGGTAAACGGCCAAGGAAAATCGGTAATCACGCGAATGGTAAACGCTTGATTGTTTTCGTTACGCTGTAAGACATCAATGGCACTGGTACGATACAACCAGCGATTTGCGTGTTCGGTATCGGTAATCAAGCCAACAAGTCCAGCCAATGAGCTTTTGACAGTAGTCACCGCTTTGAAGCCATACAACGAGCTTTTAGGTACTTGATAAGACCAAATTTTAATATTTTGTTTGTCTAAAACCAATTTCAGATCATTAGGCGCATCGGCCGCCCAAACTGCATTGATAAAACTCAGTAACACAATGAGAAGTGGAGAAAACCAGCGCATAAGACGTACATCACTCTAAAAAAATCAAGGCGTATAGGATGGAACATCCCAATATATTTGGTATTATCGTGCTAATGATAACAGTAATAGCACGTTGGATTGTTGTTAAATGTCACTATTATTGGCTTTTTTAGGTGGATAATGCCTCAATAACGCCAGTATTTGCGCGATAAATACACCTGCCAAAGCCCCATACAAATGTGCTTGAACCAAGACGTGACCACCAATTAAATCTGCCGTGAGCGATATGCCCCGCCCAAGATTTTCCGCCAGTAGCTTTAATGTCACTAACAACGCCAAAGCTATGGCAAAATAACGTTCTTTAGGCTTTTTAAGCAATTGCACCGTGCCAACAACAAACAACGCATGAATAACGCCCGATAAGCCAACATAACCCTGTACCTGTGGCAAACAGAAAAAAATCAACGTGCTAATCATTAACGCACTGCTTAGCATGACTACCAGCCACTGCCCTACCGTCATCAAGCCATCAAACAACATCAACACTAAACCAACACCTAACATATTTAGCATTAAGTGCATGGTATTTAGATGGATAAAATGTGCTGTTAGCAGCCGCCAATACTCACCATCATTGATAACAGCACGATCAAACTGCAAGGTACTCACACTGCCACTTTGCGTCACCAACAACAGCAACCACAGTGTCAAGATCAGTCTTAAAGACGGTGGATTCATTCAGGCTCCAAAGACAAAAGCCGACATAAATGTCGGCTTTTGTCAGCGTATCAGCGATTATTTTGCATAGAAAAATAACGGCAGATAGGCAACTATTATCAACACTGGAACCATCACAATCACGGGTAATATCCAACGTTCATAGCGGTAATAGAAGCTCAAATGGCGAACTTCGGCATCCGCTTCATCCATTTCTTTTTCACCCACCACTTGCCGTGTTAATAACTGGTTTAGTGCCACGGGTGGTGATAAATAGCCCAACTCAAACGCAGTCAAGACAATCATCCAGAAGTGCACAGGGTCAATGCCATTGTTATAGGCGACGGGCGCAATAGTTGCCGACACCAAAATAACCGCACCGAAAGGATCCATCACCATACCCACAAACACCAACAAACCCACTAAAATGGTAACCGCTAAAAAGATATTATCAAAAGAATGCGGTAACGACTCCATCATACCCGAACGTTCGATAACACCGCCGACACTAACCGACAACGCCATCAACATAATCAAGGCGCCAATATGGCCAATCGTATCATTGGTTGCCACACGCACACCTTCTTCAAAACCAATACGACGCTCTTGGATTTCAGGGGCTACATCAACGGGATGCTCACGACGTACCTTATCAAACCATACGATGGCCAACATAATAAATGGCAAAATCATTGGTGCGGTAAATTCGTCTAATTTGGTATCCAAAATAAAACGATAAATCATAACCACAATGATAGAGATGACAATATACGGTGACACAGGCACAAACGCGCGCATCGATTCAGGTAAAGCCATGGACGGCTTGGCCAATTTAAACTTATCTTTGGCGATAATCAGCGACATAATCAAAAACATCGTTGAGCTAAGCAAAAAGACGTTGACACCTTGACTATACAATAACGAAGTTGTCACTTCTTTGTTGAGCGCAGCAATCACCACGACCAACAAACAAGGGCTTAACACCACACCTAAAGAACCCGACATCGCTGTGGCCGCTAAGGCATACTGACGACGCGCTCCCGAGGCAAACACTTCTTTGTAAATGACTGCACCTGCGGCAATAACAAAAATACCCGAAGCCCCTGTATAGGCTGTTGGAATGGCTGCTGCTACCAAAATAATATACGTCAGCACTTCAGGCGAAAATTTCCACGGACGAACAATATTCAAAAATAGGTCAACAACGCGAGTTTGTTTTAATAACATACCCACCCAAATATACAGAGCCAAGTTTAAGAATACGCCTGCCAACTCCATCATTTGGCCTAAATAAATCGCCAAACCCGAATAGTGTGTTTGAAATAAGAAGTTGAAACCTGATGTCATCGCCATAATCGCATATAAAGGCACAGACAGTAAGGCCATTCCTATACTTCCGCCCTCAGGAGCGTCCGCAGGAGGCTTGACTAAGCCCTTAATACTAATGACAATTAATGCAGAAAATAAGGCAACCCAAATATAGTTAATTATGGGATGTTCAATAGGAATTCCTGAGCCGACTTGTAATTTCCAATACGACACACTAGAAGCCAACAGTAAACCATTACCCATAATCATCGCTAGAGAATAAACTTTAAAGTCTGTTTTTGTTGATGGTGGGCGCAATGCAATATGGTGTAAGCCTAAAGTGGTTGTTACTGCGGCAATAGCCACCATCAGAATCAAGATGACCGAGCGATTTTCAGTACCAAAATGGAACAAGCCAAAAAAAGCCGTTTCCATAGCTCGATACGCTTTTAGCTCTGGCGTAATACTTTTACTCAGATTGGTAAACGCTGTAACTTTTTCGCCACACAACTCTTTCGCGGTAATTAACGATTGGCGAATCGCTTCTGGATCAACGACATCATCAGCAAACAAAGAGTCAATGTCGCTAACGGGCGCAGAAGAAACTGCCGTTTGTTTTAGCAACTCCGCTTCAATATCGGCATTAGGATCACAATCGGGCTTAGCAGGATCGGCACGCAGCATAAAGTACTGCACCCCAGTAGAGGGATCGCCAAATATTTTTTCGCCCATCCGCAATAATTGGCCGTGGATCATCTCCCCTGTACCAATCACCAGCGTTAACATGAGCAACAGAAATACAGGCAGACTTGATAACCACTCCGAAAAAGAGCGGTTTAATATTACAGGTTTATGGTTCATGTTTTCCTGCTTCTTATATTGTGATTGATGCGATACCGACCCTTTACAGGCTATTGCCACAGCTTGCCATAGGCGAGTATTGCTCCTTTTTGTTTTCAACACCGAACAAAAGATACAAAATTGCATCCCAATATACCGCAAGAGCGGCATATTATGGCGTGCAATTTAAGCGAATAACAATGACAGGTTCTATATTTGCCAATGCCATATCGCCAAGAGCACGTTTGCACGTACATTTTACTAAGCGAAAACCGACAAAGATGTCGGCTTTCACTGCCTTCAACCGCTATTACGCGTAGAAAAACAACGGGGCATAAGCCACGATTAACATACCAATCATCATGACGATGACTGGTAAACTCCATCGCTTATCACGACGATAGAAACCTAAATATTTAACATCAGCAACGGTAATTTCTTGCTCGCCAATACGATTACGCTTGCCACTGCAATAAAAAACTATTCTAAGTTTTCAGAACACTCGGCATTTTGCGGCTCAACTTGACAACGCACTTTTTTCAGTAATGACATCATACGTTTGTCATAGGTGCCATTTTTTGTTAAATCAACTCTCGCTTCGCGCATCATGGCAAAATAGCGCGGACGATCTTCGTCAGGAATATGAAGCCAATATTTGGGGTCAATATCACGCTCATAACGCGTAATCATAGCAAGCACACGGTCAAACTGGCTTGATAAATACTGCCGAGATTGTTGGCCAAAGCCGTCAGGAAAGCGATCTTTACGGGTGATAACCTGCAAAAATACTTGCGCTAGGACAAAGTCAGGAATACCACCGTCTTTGCCTAAGCCACGATACAACTCTAAAGGTCGGTACGCTGTAGCGGGCGCGACAATAATATCAACCACACCATTGTTAAACTTTGAGCCAAAATTACTAATATCGGATGGTACTGCTTGTGCACCTACACGCTGAACGAGCTGCGATTGTGATTTATCGTAATCAAATACCGCAATTTTTTTTCCTGCTAATTTGCCCACTTCGTCAATGCTGCGGTCAGCGAGAAAGAAGTAAGCTGAACCCATCGGCATCAGACCAGCGACTTCGTACTTGCCTTGCTTCATTAAGCTCGCTGCTTTTGGCGTGCCTAAGGTCGAAACCACCATTTTAAGATGCTGATAGGTCGGGATTGAACCAATTGACTCTAAACTTCCTGCAAAGTGGTTAAATGGCTTGGCACGCAAGCCTGTAATGACAGCCGCATCGCATTGACCGACACGAAAATCTTCGGTGGCAATTTTTTCGTCACTATAGGCTTTCAGTTTTAGGTCAACACCCCACTCTTTTGCCGCAAGACGATAATCCTTCATCAATGAATAAGTATCGCCATTTGCTCCCATCAAATCCCATACACATAACGTGCGTTGAATGGGTACACCTGCATTAGCAACAGATGACACACCCAACAACAACATCACTATAGTCAGATTAAAGAAGGCAACTAATTTTTGCGGCAGCATGAAGTTTAGCACTCAAAAAATTAGAGCAAATCGTCAATCGACACACCAACGCTATCTGCAGAAGGCTTGTCATCCCAAAACTTGGTATAACCATCTTCTGGCGTGCGTGTTCCTGTTTTTTCTGTCCAATAACGATCAGAAATCGACTGCACCGTCATACTACCAAATGCATCTAACAAACGAAACTTAGGATTAACCGCCATATTACTCGATGCACCATAGGTTCTTAAGGCATCACGCAATATCGCCTCATCGCCCCTCGCTTGCGCCGCTAAAGCATAAATAGCATGAGCCAAACGCACACCTTTACGTTCGCCAACACGTGTTGAGTCTTTCATGACGGTAAACGGGTCAGGCTTGCCTTCGCTAGCACCCGGTAATAAAGACCATACTGCCGCACGGGTAGCCATTGGCACACCCCAATACTCGTCATTATCTAAACAGGCCATGCCACGCTCAACCACCGCTGCCACATCTTTTGGTACGCCCACAATACCTTGCGCAGCAATGTCATTAACAACGGCTTGCACGCCCGCTGCCAAACCGACGATATAGACTAATTTGTCAAAGTCTTCTTTTAATGTTGGGCAAGAAGCACCAATTTTGAATTTAAATTCTTTTTCGTAACGCGCAACAAAACGACGATACGCTTCTTGCTGACGACGTGCGGCTATAGCTGCCCAACGCTTTTGCGAGATACGCGCATCTTGCGCTTCTTCAATCATGTTGGCACGTGAAGCGCGTAAATAACGCAGCTCATGCTCTAAAGCCTTGTCTTCGGCACACAAGCCCGCAGACACATACATAAAGACGGCAATTTTAGCAGGGTCTGCACCCATACCTTCGGTGGCTAAAATAATAGGCGTTAATGACTCACCCGAGGTACAAGCCATGTTTGCATCATCTAACTTAAGAATAGGTGGGATAACATGGTTTTCGGTAAAGATGAGGGCAATCATCGCGCCCCCTTTTATTACTTGCGAACACCCCGATAACAGGGTTTGTATTCCAATCACGGAACAAACAGCACCGACTCGTACATAGTGCGAGAATTTCATTCCCTCTCTCCTAGCTTGTTGTTTTTAAATTGCGCGCGCAGGTCTTAACAATAACACTAAGAACTGCGTTTCACAAAGTCCTGTTGTATGTATGGCCAAAATCATTACCAGACCTCCCTGTCTGATGCTACTGTTAATTAAACAGGAGCAACGTCTTTCATTGACAATTTAATACGACCGCGTTGATCAACGTCCATCACACGGACTTTAATCATTTGGCCTTCTTTTAAGTAGTCACTGACGTTTTCTACTCGTTGCGCAGTAATTTGTGAGATATGTACCAAGCCATCTGTACCTGGCATAATCGTTACAAACGCACCAAAATCAACCACTTTCGAGACTAAACCATCATAAACTGCGCCCACTTCGACTTCGGCAGTAATGGCTTGCACTTTCGCTAATGCTGCTTGTGTTGCGCCTTTAGTTTCGCCATAAATACGGACAAAGCCGTTGTCTTCAATGTCGATAGTGGCTTTAGTTTCTTCACAAATCGCACGAATTGTTGCACCACCTTTACCAATAACATCACGAATTTTTTCGGGATTGATTTGGATAGTGGCATAAGTTGGCGCGTGAACACTGACGTCAGTACGCGCATTGGCCAACACGGCATTCATTGCCGTCAAAATATGCAAACGACCTGCCCGCGCTTGATTAAGGGCAACTTCCATAATTTCTTCGGTGATGCCTTCAATTTTAATGTCCATTTGCAACGCAGTAATACCATTGGCACTACCCGCCACTTTAAAGTCCATATCACCTAAATGATCTTCATCGCCTAAAATATCGGAAAGCACCGCAAAACGCTCGCCCTCTTTGACTAGACCCATAGCAATACCAGCAACAGGTGCTTTTAATGGCACGCCTGCATCCATCAGTGCTAAAGAAGCACCACACACCGAAGCCATTGATGACGAACCATTGGATTCAGTAATATCAGAAACAACACGAATGGCGTACGGGAATTTATCCGCCGCAGGCAACATTTTTTGTACGCCACGACGCGCTAAACGGCCATGACCAATCTCACGACGTTTTGGCCCTGTTTCACGACCTGTTTCGCCCACAGAATACGCTGGGAAGTTGTAATGCAACATGAAGTTATCGGTGAATGAGCCTTCTAGAGCATCAATC
>JBKJUH010000341.1:0-7627 GCA_046590075.1 Agitococcus sp. | reverse complement strand
ACGAAACTCTACTTGCTCATCTTCACAATAGGCGTTACTTTTTAGTGCGCCTTTTTTATTATTTTGGACTGACCCATCGCTTCGTGTCAGTCCTATCTTGTAGATGCTTATTATGTCGAAAATTACCAAAATAGTTGCTATTACCGTCGGTGGTTTGCTTGCGCTGGTGTTAGGCATCATGACCTTTGTGTTGTTTTTCATCGACCCTAACGACTATAAAAAAGAAATTTACAGCGTTGTTAAAGATAAAACGGACATGGATTTGGTCATTACCGACCGTATTGAGTGGCAGTTATGGCCGCAAATTGGCTTGAAACTGGGCAAAACCACTCTCGCCGATACCGCAGCCAAACAAACCTTAGTGGCGATTAAACAAGCAACAGTTAGTGTGCAAGTGATGCCCTTGTTAGCGAAAAAAATCGCCATTGACTCGGTGATGCTCGATGGTGCAATGCTCAATTTTATTCAATATGCTAACGGCACGAGCAGTTGGGATAAGATGTTGAATAAACTAAAAAATCAACCCGAAGATAAATCCGAAAAAATTGAATTTAACATCAAATTACTGAGTATTTCTAATAGTGCCTTAGCCTTTAAAGATGAAAAAACCCATACCGAAGGCCAGTTAGATAAGCTATTAGTGCAAGCAAAAGATATTGATCTGAAAAAAGCCTTCCCCATCCATGTGAAATTTGCCTATAACCAAAAAGACGGCCAAGGCAAAACCTTAATTGCCGATAATGACTTAAATGCCAGCGTGCAATTAGAGCAAGAGGCCGAGCGTTACACCTTAAAAGGCTTAACCGCACGTAGCCATTTAGAAGGGACATTATTACCTGCACCCATGACTATAGATATTGAAGGTGATGTAGTTGCCGATATGAAAGCTCAACAACATAGCGTTGACGGCTTAAAACTGATTGTTGACTATCAAGACCCCAAACTAAAATCACCTGCCCATTTAGATATAAAAGGCAAAATTGTTGCCGATATGAAACAGCAATTAGTCGATGTCACAGGTTTGCAGTTAGCGGCGAGTTATCCCGAAGCCAGTTTGAAGTCACCTGCAACGGTCAACGTCTTGGGTGATGTTCATGCCAATTTAGCGACTCAACAAGTGCAAATGCCCAGTTTAACGGTGGATGCCAGTTATCCTGCCGCGAATCTCAAAAGCCCTGCGACCCTCAAGCTGAATGCAGCAATGAATGCTGACTTAAAACAGCAAATTGTTAGTCTGGCAAATATTAAAGCGGATGCCACCTATCCCGACCCAGCACGCCCTGCGCCCATTACTGCCACCATCAATGGCGCAATTACCGCTAATTTAACATCAGGCGCAGTGAATTTTGCACCACTCGATTTACAAGCGAGTTTGAGTGATAAAGCCTTCCCCAAAGTCATGCCTATTCATTTAACCGCACCGATTAGTGCGAATTGGAAAGAAGGCAAAGTCGCGCTTAATGGTTTTAGTTTGGATGCGTTAAGTATTAAAACCAAAGGTCAATTGCAGGTGTTTTTACCCGCCATCGCCGCAACTGCTAAAGCGAATACGCCTATTACTCAAGGCATGGTAATGAATGGCAATATCAGCACATCCGCGTTTAATTTACGCCAGTTAATGCAAGACCTCGGTATGGCAATTCCTGCAATGAAAGATGCCAATACCCTTAAAACGGTCAGTATCAATAGCCAAATTAGTGGTAACGAGCAAAGCGTCTTGTTAAAAAGCATGAAGGTGCAACTAGATGACAGCACACTCACAGGTGATGCAGGTATTTCTGACCTGAAAACACAAAAACTTTATGCGCGTTTAGCGATAGATAAAATCAATATTGACCGTTATTTGCCGCCCACAGACCCCAATGCCAAACCAAGCACAGGGGGTTTATTACCTATCGAGTTATTGAAAAAGCAAAATGTCGATGCGGTACTGACGATAGGCTCGTTGACGGCCATGAATTACCCCATTAAACAATTGCAAGTAGTGACGATTGCCAATGGTGGTGTGGTGCAAGTGTCGAAATTAAGTGGTGGTATTTATAGTGGTAATTTTAATTTTCCAACGACTATTGATGTGCGTGGTAAAGACCCTATCGTTACCGTGCAACCTAATATTCAACAGATTGATATTGCTTCTGTGATTCAACAGTTTACCAAAAAAGACTTATTTGCAGGCAAGTCATCGTATCAAGGTAAATTGCAATTAGTGGGCAATACCGTACAGGCGTGGACAAATTCGGTGACAGGAAACAGCAGCTTAAAGTTTGACAATGGCGTGTTTAAGGGCGTTAACATGATGCAATTAGTGTTGACGGAAATGGGTAAAAGTCAGGCCTTATTGCCGTTTATTACCGGTAAAGATGCTTCAACGATTGTCAATAAACAAAATGATACCGAAATCTCCAGCTTCTTGGGTGAAGCCGATATTAAAAATGGTTTGGTTAGTACCAAAGCCCTGAATGCCGATTTAAATAAAGGCAAAATTGAAGGTGGCGGCAGCTTTAATTTAGTCAATATGGAAGCGGATTATAGCTTCAAAGTGCATTTGGATAAGTCAGTGGCGGGCGAAGGTATGGTTAATTATCCGATTCCTATTCGCTGCAAAGGCAATATTAGTGCACCTGCCAAACTGTGTACCGTTGATAGCCGCGCTGTCCGCGAGATGGCAACAACGGCCTTATTAAACAGTGAAAAAGTGCAAAAGCTAAAAGCTGAAGCCAATCTTAAATTGAATGAAGCCACGCAAAAAGCCAATGTCAAACTCAATGACGAAAGCAAAAAAGCTGTTGAAAAACTGAATAGTCAAATGGGCGATAAAGTCAGTGAGCAATTGCAGAAGTTGTTTAAGCATTGATGGGTTTTAGCCCGTATGTTAATCATAGGTATCTACACAAGTATTTGGGTAACAAAAATAAGTTGCGCTGTAGGTCGGATTTCAATCCGACTGAGCCAAGTCAGGTTAAAGCCTGACCTACTACATCGCTATAATCCTAATTTTGCGCTCTGCATTATCATACAGGCTACAAACTCTCCAGTGTACTCCTCCGTTCGTGGTGATGCTGAGCTTGTCGAAGTATCGAACCACTTGTTGTACAGCACTTCGACAGGCTCAGTGTG
This sequence comes from Agitococcus sp., assembly GCA_046590075.1. Classification (GTDB taxonomy): domain Bacteria; phylum Pseudomonadota; class Gammaproteobacteria; order Pseudomonadales; family Moraxellaceae; genus Agitococcus. The sequence continues at coordinate 4,510 of JBKJUH010000341.1, read as the reverse complement.
AACGGTAAACGGGTGTTGGTTAACTTAATCACCTAAGTCCGTGCATTGGCGAATAAATTCGCCCCTACTAAGGTTATTCGCAATGAAAGTCTGCATCATTTATACAGGAGGCACGATTGGCTGTATCGGCAAGCCACTCGCACCCATGTCCACCATCGCTTTCCAACAAGCGTTTGACCGACTTATTACGCCCATCATTCAGACAACATATCCCACCTGTCAGGCAGCATTTTGTGATTTTGGCAAGGTGTTGGATAGCACCAATATTCAACCTTCGGACTGGTGTGCCATAGCGCGTGTCATTATTAGTAACTATTTGAATTATGATGCTTTTTTGCTATTACATGGCACAGATACACTGGCATGGACAGCATCGGCATTATCATTTTTACTAACAGGATTGAACGAGCAAGGGCAAGCAGTTACGCGCTTAGATAAACCCGTCATCTTAACAGGTTCACAATTACCATTATTTAGCCAAAACGATGCAGGCACATTAAGCCTGAATTGTCATAGCGATGCCCTCAATAATATGTGTGGGGCAATTGCCGCAATAGATGCCAATGTCCAAGAAGTCGGTGTTTATTTTCATCATCAATTATTGCGCGGTAATCGGTGTATTAAAACGAATGCCAGTGCTTTTGATGCGTTTTCTTCACCGAACTATCCTGCTTTAGCTCAACACGAAATGAGCTTTAAGGTCAATCATTCAGCCTTGCTCGGCGCAGCAAAAAAGTCGGGTGTTGAACTCAGTCATCAACAGTCGCTAACTAGGGTTAAAACACAACTCGCCCAAATTTCAGCCTGTATCAATCAACATATTGTCCTTAGTTTTCCTGCTTTTCCTGCGTGTTATGGTGGGCAAAGCAATGTTTTGGCGCAGTTATTCAACAGTGCGCTGGCGATACCCCATGTTGTCGGTGTGGTACTGGAGTCTTACGGTGCAGGTAACTTTCCTGCGGGTGATGCGAGTGTTGCCAATCAAGGGGGGATGTATCAAGCTCTAAAATCAGCACAGCAACGGGGCGTAGTCATCATCAATTGTACGCAAGTGTTAACGGGTGTAGCCAATGCCAATAGTTATGCGGCTGGCTCTTGGATGGCGGAGGTGGGTATTGTTGATGCCCATGATATGCTGGCTAGTGCCGCTTTAACCAAGCTCAGTTATTTATCGGCGGTGAATCAAGGCGCAGGTTTTGGCTGGTCAACTGAGTTTATTGCGTATTTGATGACAATGGATTTAGTGGGCGAAATTCATAACACAGCAAGCTGTCGTATTGCGTAGTCAAACAAAGCTCGCCACAATGCCATCTCACTTCAAGCTAAAATCTGAATAATGACTTTTACCCCCGATTTATCTTCTGACTTTCAGTTTTCATCCGCCGTCTTAACATGGTTTGACGAGCATGGCCGTCATCATTTGCCGTGGCAGCAAAACACTACCCCATATCGAGTATGGGTGTCCGAAATTATGTTGCAGCAAACCCAAGTAGCGACGGTGATTCCGTATTATCAACGGTTTATGACCAGCTTTCCCACGATTATTGATTTAGCCAACGCCCCCGAAGATAAAGTGTTGCAACATTGGGCTGGTTTAGGTTATTACGCTCGCGCGCGCAATTTGCATCATGCAGCGCAGCAGGTTGCGGCTCAAGGCGGAGAGTTTCCCAATACCTTAGACGGTTTAATAGCCTTAAAAGGCATTGGTCGGTCAACAGCAGGGGCGATTTTAGCTTTAGCCAGTCAGCAACGCGGTGTAATTCTTGATGGTAATGTTAAACGGGTTTTGGCGCGTTTTAACGCGGTCAGTGGCCAAGCCAATAGTGCCGATACGCAACAGCAATTATGGGCATTAGCCGAGCGTTTAACCCCTCACAACAGGGTAGGGGCATACACGCAAGCGATGATGGATTTAGGGGCAACCGTTTGCACACGTAGTAAACCGTTGTGTTTATATTGTCCTTTACAGTCACATTGTCAGGCGTTTGCCTTAGGTATGCCAACAGCGTTTCCTGAAAAAAAGACCACTAAGACTATTCCCACCAAACACGCCTACTTTTTGATTTTAGAAAATCAACAACAAGAAATATTATGGGTCAAACGACCACCCACAGGTATTTGGGGCAGTTTGTGGTGTTTACCTGAAATTGTTGCGGATTCTGAGGAGGAATTACGGCAGCTACTCAAACAGCGTTTTGGTATTGAAAACACGAATTTAGCGTATTTAAGTCGTTTTAGTCATACTTTTAGTCATTATCATTTGCAGTTGCAACCTGTGCGTATACAAGCAACGCCGAGCTTGATTGCCGATAGTGATAGCCAATGGTGTTCGTTGATGGAGGCGCAGAATTTAGGCTTACCTACAGCGATGGTGAAGTTGTTGGCGATGTTGTAGCGGCGGTTTTGTGGGAATAAACCACATATTGATGGCGACCATTGGCTTTAGCTTGATAGAGCGCAATATCGGCTTGTTTGAGTAAGTCATTCATACTTTGCGAATGGTTGGCGGTGATGGTTGTTATGCCAATGCTGACGGTGACATAAGCTGCTGCGTCCGAGTAGTCATGAGGAATTGCTAGGCCATCTATAAAGTGGCTAACTCGCTCTGCGACTTTGATGCCGCCCGTTGCTTGGGTGTTGGGTAGCAAAATCACAAACTCCTCGCCACCATAACGGGCAACCACATCGGATGTACGCATAATACTGGCTTTTAGTGCCTGTCCAATACGGTGTAAGCATAAATCGCCAGCTCCATGACCATAAAAGTCGTTATATTTTTTGAAGCAGTCAACATCAAGTAATAGTAATGTCAGTGGCTGTTGGTCTCGTAAACCTCTGTCCCATTCTTTGCGTGACACATCGTCAAAACTGCGGCGATTAGCGATGCCTGTAAGTGCATCTTCATGGGCAATATGGTCTAGTTCTTCGTTCAAATATTTTAACTCTTCCGTTTGATGGGTGAGTAATAAACTTTGTAAGAAGGCGATACGTTCATGCCATTCGCTAATTGCAGCTAATGCCACCACCACCATCGAATAAACAATATAATAATTGATGAATTTTTCATAAATAATATCAATGTGTCGATAGTCTGCATAAACGATACTTATTATTGCGGCACTCACTAAAATAATCACAAACAGTGGTAAAACAAAACGCAAACCAAAAGCCATTAAAATAATAGCCGTCATCAAATGGTAAACCACAAAGTCAGCGTAATCACCCGAATAAATAATCGATAATTTAATAATAATATGTAGTATAAAAATACTGACAGGTGCCATGCAATGGTAGAAATATTTTTTGATGATGTCGAGTCGTGGCGAGAGGATGATAAATGCAATACCTGCCACCAACGGTAAGTAAGTTGACTTGACGACTTCAAAATGATTATAAAAAACAATGTCAGAAAAAAATAATGCAACATTAAGACAAATCGTCAAAAATAAGATAACTAATAAATAGCGACCTGTATAAATAAATGCCTGACTGTCTTTGGCGCGCTTATAAATAAAGCGTTCTTCTAGTTGTTTGGGAAATTTAAAAACAATTCTTTTTTCAGCAACAGTAGTCTCGACATAGGCGAGGGTGTCGGCGTTATTCTGTAATAGATTGTTTGAACGGCTGTCTTGTTTTAGCATAGTTGACTCAAAAAAGACTTCACTCTCCGTTGAGTATAAGCCTGAGCAAAGCAAAGGGTTTTCAACCTTGAAAATTAAATTTAATTCTATTTGTTGGGTCTTGGTAATGTTTAAAACAATGCCGACCTGCGGTTTTAGCTTTGTATAACGCAGCGTCAGCATTTTCTAATAACGTGGAAACGCTACGTTGTTCATGCGGCATAATCGTGCAAATACCAATACTGGCGGTGACATGAAATGCCACCAGTGAGCGTTTGTGGGGTATAGCCAACACATCAATGGCGCGAATCACTCGCTCTGCAACTTCTTCAGCACCCATAGCATCGGTACACGGTAAGATGACAACAAACTCCTCACCGCCATAACGGGCAATCATGTCGGCAGGGCGTAACAAGGCTTTTTTCATGCTTTGCCCCACTTGTCGTAAACAATCGTCACCTGCGGCATGGCCGTAGGTGTCGTTGTAGAATTTAAAGTGGTCAACATCAATAAATAACAGTGATAATGGCTGTTCTTCGCGGCGCGCCCGATCCCATTCTGTTTCTAAGCGGTCATCAAATGCGCGACGATTTGCTAGCCCTGATAGAGCATCTTCACTGGCAATGGTAGCTAAGTGCAGATTAATACGCGCCAGTTCATGCGAAGTAATAGCAACTAACACTTCATGTAAAAATGCTAAACGCTCGCGACGCTCAACAAAAAAGTTAATACTCAATAAGACAAAGGCCACCACAACAAAAGCGTGTAAAAATTGTAGCGTTGGCAAGTGCCAATGATTAATAAATAACGTTGCCCCTGCCATTAAGCCACTACAACTGACCATTAACGTGGTTTTTTGCCACAATAAGCGCAAGCTAAAAATAGCAACG
>JBKJUH010000251.1:0-20498 GCA_046590075.1 Agitococcus sp. | reverse complement strand
TCGAGCCATCGCCTGTACCCCAGCCAGACTCTGGTCGATGGTATAGTTAAACAGGATCACCCGCGCCTTGAGTGTCTCGGACAGCGCTTGGCTGAGCGAGACTTCCACCTGTTGCTGCAAGGTGGCAAAACCGACCAGCCCCGAAATCAGCGCAATCGTCGACAGAATGGCTGCACTAAACAGGTTGATCTTCTGATCTTGGCGGTAATGACGGTGTTGCACCCAGAAACGCTCGTAGCCGCTGGCACAAATACCAACCGACAGCAGCACCATGCCGACGGCAGTCGGGAAAGCCATGCGCGCGCCCGAAAACCAGCTATACATGATTTCCAATTTCAGCAAGCGGCCGAGAAAGCTGCTCAGGCCAATCAGCAGCAGCACAAAAGTCAGGAACTGGATCGCCCGTACTCGCCAGCGCGAGTCGCGCAGCTCCATCAGCAGATAAATGATTCCAGCCAGCAGAAAGCCTAGACAGGTGTTGGGTGCCATCCGTCCTAGATACAGATTTTCGGAATTCAGTGGCCTGTGCACGTCAGGCAGGTCAATGCCGAGCGAAATATCCAGCATATTCTCGACCAACACCGCGCTGGCCAGCACCACCAGCAGCACCCCCACTAGGCCGCGTAACGGGATGCCAAGCCCCACTCTAAAGGCTGGACGTAACAGGGCGAGGCCGCTCAGCATAAAGCCTAGCGCCGTATTAATCACCATCACGCCCATGCCCAGATACAGCTGCACCAGAGACGCGCTTTGGATGATCCAGCCGAATATCACTGTTGCACCCAACGCACAGAGAGCCAAGCCAGCCATGTTTTGCAGGAAGGAATGCTTTCTCATGTCGCTCCTAACTCTGTTTTGATGTGCGGCGTCGGTATAATACTCAACACAATTGCAGATCTTGTCCACACCTCGTGGAAAGAAAGTTACCTAGGAGTATAGCTACTAAAAGTATACTTAGTTGAGAAGTGGCTCTCACTATATGTCGATGTCGGTGGCGAGCGTCGAGGTTAATACTGTAGGCTTATCTATAGGCTCACGTAAGGCATGTGTCAAATTTGTAAGTGGCGGGTCGCATTCTTTACCCTAACCTGATTGTGGCTAGGACAGTCATGGTCAGGTGCGGACTGGCTGGCCAGTTGCCACACGCGCCAGCATCACCTGCCACTGTTCTGCCGACACGGGCATCAGCGACAAGCGGTTACCCTTGCGCACCAACGCCAACTCGGCTAATTCAGGTAAAGTTTTTAAGGTAGTGAGCGATAAAGTGTCGTTAAATTTTTCGACAAACTGTACATCTACGCCCGTCCAACGCGGATTATCCAGTTTAGATTTCGGGTCATAGTATTTATGTTCGGGGTCAAATTGCGTAGGATCAGCATAACCGCCCCGCGCAATGGTCATCAACCCCACAATACCCGGCTCTTTACAATTAGAATGATAAAAGAAGGCTTCATCACCGATTTGCATTTGCCGTAAAAAATTGCGTGCCTGATAATTACGCACGCCATCCCAAAGCGCGATTTGTCGCTGTGCCAAATGGTCTATACCAAAGACACTGGGTTCTGACTTCATCAACCAATATGCCATTATTTATGCCTCCATTACCGCCGTTAAGTTTATATATTCATGTGCCTTGGTGTGTACGCAAATGTCCGTATTGCGATTTTAACTCGCACACCAGTCCGCAAAGTTTACCCGAAGCGCAGTATATTGCGGCACTATTGGCCGATTTAGACGCTGATTTAAGACAAAATAGCGACTGGTTACAACATCGCCCAATTCAGAGTGTATTTATTGGCGGTGGCACACCATCATTGTTTTCCCCTGAAGCCTATCAGCAATTGTTTACAGCCTTAAAACAACGTTTGAATTTTACTGCCGATTGCGAAATCACTTTAGAAGCCAATCCCGCCACCGTCGAACATGGCAGTTTTGAAGGCTACTTAGCGGCAGGTATCAATCGTTTATCGTTAGGCATTCAGAGTTTTAATGGCTTACAACTGAAAAACTTAGGTCGGATTCATGGCCAAAGTGAAGCCGAAAAAGCCATTTTGTTAGCCAAAGCCGCAGGTTTTAGCAATTTTAATCTCGATTTAATGCACGGCTTACCGAATCAGTCTTTGGAAGATGCGTTATTGGATATTGACATTGCCCTTAGTTTTCAGCCGCCGCATGTATCGTGGTATCAATTAACCATCGAACCGAATACCGAATTTTATCGCCAACCGCCTACACTACCCGAAGATGATACCTTATGGGCGATTCAGGAAGCTGGACAACAACGTCTAGCGCAAGCAGGTTTATTACAATACGAAGTGTCGGCCTACACGCACCATAAACCAAGCCAACACAATATAAACTATTGGCAATTTGGCGATTATTTGGCGATAGGCGCAGGCGCACACGGCAAAATCACCACACCCGAAGGCATTTTTCGCTACCGTAAAACGCGCCTACCTAAAGACTATTTAGCCGCCACTCCTCATCAACTAGCGCGAATTGGCTTAGAGAAAGTCAATACCGAGGATTTGACCTTTGAATTTATGATGAATGCTTTACGGCTCAAAGACGGTGTGCCAATCGCTTATTTTAGCCAACGCACAGGTTTGCCCCTGACTCATATCCAAACGCAGCTTGATGAGGGCATTCACAAAGGCTGGCTTCATATAAATCATGGCAAAATTGCCTGTACAGATGTAGGCTTTAATTATTTGAACGAAGTGCTAACATTCTTTTTAGCTTGATTTAGGCATAGGTATCTACATAAGTTTTGAGTGATAAATGAGTCAATAAAATGCGTTAAACTCCCCTCTTGAGAGGGGTTAGGGGTGTGTTAGTAGTAAAAAGCACTGGTTTTTGTGCTATTAAACCCACCCCTAACCCCTCCGAGGAGGGGAATTTCATCGCTATAATCTTGTCTCATGCCACCTAAAAAAAATGTGTAGATACCTATAGATTTAGGGGTTATTGACGTTTGGTTAATACTCCTTCGACTCCGCTCAGGGGACGCTTATCTGTTGGCTGAGCGCAGTCGAAGCCCTTTTACGAATATTTCTTCATCATTTGGAGCATCATTTTGAAACACCTCACCCTTATTCCAACGGCTTTACTAGCCTTATCTTGTGCGTTCTCCACTCATGCTTTTGACTATCAAAGTTTGATGAATAAAGGCATTCAAGGTGCCGTAACAGGTGCAATTGAAGGTAAAAGTGGCAAAGAAATTTTAAACGACACTAAAACCACGACCAGCCAAGAAGTACAACAGCAAGTACAACAACAAGCCGCAGACATGGCCAAAAATGCCCCAACTGCTGACACCAATCCGATGGGCACTATTGCTACGGATATCGCCTCACAAAAAGCCGCACAAAAAGCAGGTGGTGGTGTTGCAGGTCAACTCGCCAGTGACCTCGTCAAAGGTGCTAGTGGCGCGGCACAACAAAAAATGATGGGGCAACCAGCCGCTAACGTCGCTGAATCAACAGCCGTTGTTACCCCTACTCCCGTCGCAACGCCTGCAAAAGCAACAAAAGCCACTAAATCTACTAAGAAAAAAGCCCCTGCTAAAAAAAACACAGCCACAAAAAAATAATCCAGTAGGGGCGGATTAATCCGCCTTTATTTTAACATGGAGTATATATGTCTAAATCTCTACCACTACTTTTAGGCGGGTTACTCACCTTTAGCCTTCCCAGTTTTGCCGCTGAAAGTACTACCTCGCTCAGCCATCATCCTGCTGGCATCACCGTATTATTATTATTTATTGCCGCCTACGTGTGCGTGATTTTAGAAGAAGTCACTCATATCAAAAAATCGCTCCCTGTGATGTTGGCGGCCGGCTTAATCTGGATCGTTATTGCGGTGAGCTGGACGGGTGAGGCTCACCTTGTTGAAGAAGCCGTCAAACATTATTTATTAGAATATGCGGAACTGTTATTATTTTTATTGGTCGCTATGACCTATGTCAACGCCATTACTGAGCGCGGCATTTTCGATGCCTTGCGCGTTTGGCTGATTGGTAAAGGCTTTAATTACCGCACCTTATTTTGGCTCACAGGGTTTTGTGCGTTCTTTTTATCACCTGTCTTAGATAACTTAACCACGGCATTGGTGTTGTGCGCGGTACTGCTCGCTGTTGGCAAAGATAACCCCCAATTTATTAGCTTAGGGGCAATTAATATTGTCGTTGCGGCTAATGCTGGCGGTGCTTTTAGTCCTTTTGGCGACATTACCACGCTAATGGTCTGGCAAAAGGGTCTGGTCGAATTTTGGACATTTTTTGCGTTATTTCTGCCCAGTTTTGTTAATTTTATTGTGCCTGCGTTCTGTATGTCTCTGGCCATTAGCACCCAAACCCCACCGACAACAAAAGAACAATCACCCCTCAAACGCGGGGCATGGATAGTCTTAGGTTTATTTATCTGTACCATTGTTTTAGCGGTTTCTTTTCATAGTTTCTTACATTTACCGCCATTTTTAGGCATGGTCACAGGTTTAGCATTACTCAAGTTTTATGGCTACTACTTGACTAAAACCCACCACACACAACCTCACGACAAAGCACACTACGGGCAAATTGGCGACATCGCCGCCTTTGATAGCTTTAAATTTGTTGCCCAAGCCGAATGGGATACTTTGTTGTTCTTTTTTGGCGTGATTATGTGTGTCGGCGGCTTGGGTTTTGTGGGGTATTTAGAGTTAGCATCAAACTTACTGTACACCGACTTAGGCGCAAGCACGGCTAATATTTTAATCGGGATGCTCTCCGCTGTCGTAGATAACATTCCCATTATGGTGGCGGTCTTACAAATGAATCCGAGTATGGATACAGGACAATGGCTGTTAATTACACTGACCGCAGGTGTGGGCGGGAGTTTACTATCGGTAGGCTCAGCAGCAGGCGTGGCCATGATGGGGCAAGCGAAAGGCCATTATACGTTTTTTAGCCATTTAAAGTGGACATGGGCAATTGCCTTAGGTTATGCACTGAGTATTGCTTGTCACTTTTGGGTGAATTCAGCGTTATTTACAGGACTTAGCCACTAAAATAACAATGCCCCATAAACGGGGCATTGTGGTTGCACACAACCGTGTTAAAAAACAATACGACGATGGGTTTTGGCAAACTCATCTTCATCATCGGCTTTTAATACATCTTCTAAACGCTCAAGCAACTTAACAAAATCACGGCCACGAAGCGGTTTTGGCAACATAAACGGCGTAGGCGAGTTAGCAGGGATTTGTGAGGAGTAAGCTACTACCATATGTCCTGCTTTAGCTTCACGTAACGGTAGTTTTTGTGCATACAGCTCAAAATCGACAACCACCACATCGGCGTTTTCTGCCGTCTCTTGGTACGTCCACTTGTTATCACCACGATCACCAAAGCTCGCCAGTAATGACTTAATTAATGCTTTATTCTGTTCTTCGGCAAGCACAGAAATCACATAATGACAGATCATAACGCACATCCTAATAGCAACATTTTCTATTCAAACGACAGTGTCAACACGGCATTAACTCTAGCTTAGGACTTACGCGGTTATCGCTTATTTGTTCACATTTCAGCCGCTTTAGGTAGCCTTATGTTCACAACGCGCTAATCGCGCTGCGATGCGTAAGTCCTGAGCTGTGCATTCTTAATGAATACTTTTTCAGACAATGCCTAGCCACCAAGAATTATCTCAGTTTACATAGTCCTTATATAGCACAAAATCGTAGATTGTCACTAGGCCAGCGACCATATCGCACAAATTCGCGACCATTCGCTTGATTTTAGTAAGCAAATGAGGTTTTGTGACCACTCATGACGTCGGCCTTACGCTCCTCTGTGACGCGCGCGGTATTTGCCGCTGCGGTTTGAGCGTGTCTTTCCAACACTGTTAAGCGCATTTCAGCAGCCGACAACAGCGACAACACATCACGAGCGCGCGCGGGCTTACGCAACAAAAAAGTATTGATGGGTACATCCATGCCTTCTTTGGCATAAAAGACGACCACACGCCCCAAACCACGCACCGCCTCTAGTTTGGAAATATAATGCTCACCTTCACTGACATCTACAATCACCACATCCGCACAACCTTCGGCTTGATAACTCCAATCGGTATTGGGTTGATGGCCAAATGTTTTCAATACCGATTTTAATAAGGCTACATCACGATCAACATGAGTCACAAAGCGAATAGAACTGGATTTGCGCATAATATACCCCACAAAAAATATCCTTATTGGCCTTTGACAACACATCAAAGACAAAAACTTGACGGTAAAAGTTAACCTAAGAAGCAATTCTAGTGTGGCTTTGGAAAATTTGTCGGAGCTAAATGACTGTTTCGTGACGCTTTTCTCATTAATTTATTTATGCAAATTAACTTTACAGCGAGTACATGACAAACCATTACCATGATAAGACAAAGATAAGACAAAAAGTGCCTTATATGAGGATAAGATACGGATATTGAAAGGACGGACACCAGCCATCACGAAGGATGGCTAGTAGTTTCTATAGAGTAACGTTGAGTTATATTTAGCAAGCAACTCAAGTATTACATCAAAAAGCATAATCAGACTTGTCATTATCCAGCGTTAAGGCTTTGAGCGTAGCGCTAGTTGTTGATTGAATAGCCATCGACACACTGGCCAACATGGACGGGTGGCTATGTCCATGCAAAGATTTTGCCGCTGCCTTTAATATGGATAACATCTCTTTGGCATGGGCAGGCTTTTGCAGAACCAATGATTTTTGTGTGGCTAAGCTCATATCTGCGGTATAAAATATAATCTCACGACACATAGCGTGGGCTAATGCCAATTCACTTACCGAGCAAGTATCGGCATCAAGCATAATCACATCAACTGCGCCTTCTTCTTGATAGTGCCATGACGCATCAGGCTGTTCGCCAAATGTGGCTAATACTGACTTTAATAATGCCCGATCATGGGCAACATGAGTCATAAAACGAATGCTATAGGATGTGCGCATAATAGACCTCTGTAAATTCTCTTATTTTTCTTTAAAATCAAAAGCGAGCTGTTCAAATGAACTACTCCAGCGAATAATCTAGTCCGTCTTTGAATATAATGCGCGTTCAGTTTGCTATTTTTGTGAAGCCCATCACATTCAAATCATTAGCACACATTATTAGCACTTTCAACAATACAGAAAGTATAAATCTTGTTGTTTATGCAAAATAGCGCACAATAAAAAGATAAACTAGAACGACTACTTTGTAGGACTTACGCGGCTATCGCTTATTTGCTCATTAAACGCGCGTGTTCGGTGCCGTGCGTAAGTCCTGATATAAAAACCGTCCTAATTCGCGAGTAAACTTAATAGGTTCGTCGATTAACGGGATATGACCTGAGCGATGAAAGGGAATAATTTGTACGTGATGGGCATAATCGGCAATCGCCATTTGTCCTGCTGCGGCATATAACGGGGACTTCATACCGACCATCACGGTAATCGGTGTATGGCAGTTGCGCAAACTGCTGCGGTAATCATGCGCGCCGCCAATATATGCCGACAGATAGCTCACGCAGTCATTAAGCTGTGTTAATGGCAAAAAACCTGATATCTGCTTGGGCAACATGAATAACTGCTGAAAAACGGGTTTTAAGAGTGTGCGACCCGACATAAGAGCTAAAACTTCAGCCAAAATGATTGCCGCTTCTTTACGTACTAGGGGCGGTAAATCATTAATAGCCGAATACTGCGGATAGGCTACCAACACGTCACGCAAGCGATGTAACTGGCCAAACAACTCATCTTGGCGCACACCAAATAAACCATGCTGCCAGTCATGGCGATTGGCAACACAAGGTGATTGGTCGATATGTAAATAACGCTGCACACTGCCAAAACCGCCCTCTTTGTGCAAATGTAAGGCCGTTGAGCCACCTAAAGAAATACCCGCCAACAAGAAATCATCTAAATGAAAATGCGCCATCACATCTTGCACATCTTCCATGTGATTTTGAAAAACATCTGCTTGATTTAAGCGTGCATGTGCAGACAAACCAAATCCCCGAAAGTCGGGAAGATAAAAACGAAAATGGCCTAAATACGGCCAAATATAGGGCAACCATTGACGGCTACTCATGCCTAAGCCCGGCAACATTAAAACAGGCTGGCCACGCCCTAACACACGCACATGAATTTTTTGTTGGTCACGCAAAGCAATAAGTGGCACGTTGATACACCCAACAACTCATAAGATTGGACTATAGTGCGCTATTATTTTACTTCAAGGCAACCGATTGACGAAAAAAAACGGCATCACAAAGATGCCGTTTTTAGTGAATCTAAACTACGTTTTAACGACTACGTTTACGTTCGCTTTCGGTCAAGAACTTTTTACGCAGACGAATCGACTTTGGTGTCACTTCGACCAACTCGTCATCTTCAATAAACTCTAAAGCACGTTCTAAGGTAAACCGAATCGGTGGTGTTAACACGATGTTTTCATCTGTACCTGCGGCACGAATGTTGGTCAATTGCTTACCTTTGGTTGGGTTAACAGCCATATCATCGCCACGGGCATTTAAGCCAATGACCATGCCTTCGTAGACTTCAACACCTGGGTCTAAGAATAAACGGCCACGTTCTTGTAAGTTAAATAAGGAGTAACCCAAGACTTTACCGTTAACCATCGACACCATCACGCCATTTTGACGCTTGGCTACGCCACCCGTTTTCATCGGTGCATAGTGTGAGAAGCTCGACGTCATAATGCCCGAACCCGAAGTCAAGGTCAAAAACTCCGAACGGAAACCGATTAAACCACGCGAAGGCACAGTTGCTGCAATACGCACACGGCCATTACCGTCGACAACCATATCGGTCATTTCGCCTTTCCGCAAACCTAATTGCTCCATGACTACACCTTGATGTTGTTCTTCAACATCAAACATCACCGCTTCAAACGGTTCGTTGGTTTCACCATCAATTTCTTTCATGATGACTTCAGGACGCGATACGCCTAATTCAAAGCCTTCACGGCGCATATTCTCAATCAAAATACTCAAGTGCAATTCACCGCGACCCGATACTTTGAAACGGTCAGCACTGTCCGTTGGCTCAACACGCAACGCCACGTTATGAATCAATTCGCGCTCTAAACGGTCTTTGATAACACGCGAGGTAACGAATTTGCCTTCTTTACCTGCAAACGGTGAGTTGTTGACTTGGAAAGTCATCGACACCGTTGGCTCGTCAACAATTAACGGCGGCAAGGCTTCAACGGTTTGGGGGTCGCACAAGGTGTCGGAAATATTTAAACCTTCCATACCTGTGACACAAACAATATCACCTGCACCCGCATCGGCCACTTCCACACGTTGCAAACCGTGATAACCCATGATTTGTAATAAACGGCCATTACGTTTTTTGCCGTCTTTATCAATAATCACCACGTTAGTGTTGGTTTTGACTTTACCACGCTGAATACGACCAATACCAATAACGCCAACATAGCTGGAATAATCCAACGATGAAATTTGCATTTGGAAAGGACCATCAGCATCCACTTGTGGACATTTAACACGGTCAATAATCGCTTGGAATAACGGTGTCATGTCTTCGGCCATCGTATCTAGCGTTAAGCCAGCAATACCATTTAAGGCAGAAGCATAAACAATCGGGAAATCTAACTGTTCTTCAGTCGCACCCAAACGGTCGAACAAGTCAAACACTTGGTCAATAACCCAATCTGGACGCGCGCCTGGACGGTCAACTTTGTTAATTACAACAATCGGCTTTAAGCCCTGAGCAAATGCCTTCATGGTCACAAAACGTGTTTGTGGCATCGGGCCATCAACGGCATCAACCAATAACAACACCGAATCAACCATGCTTAATACCCGTTCAACTTCACCACCAAAGTCAGCATGGCCTGGTGTATCGACGATATTAATACGGTAATCATTCCATTTTAAGGCGGTATTTTTAGCCAAAATGGTAATGCCACGCTCTTTTTCAATGGCATTAGAGTCCATAACCCGTTCCACTTCACCTGCACGATCACCGAGCGTGCCAGATTGCTGTAGAAGTTTATCGACAAGTGTGGTTTTGCCATGGTCAACGTGAGCGATGATGGCGATGTTACGCAGGTTTTGAATGGACATAATAGCCTTGAGCTGTGTTGCGAGATTAAAGGCGCGCAGTATAACCTAAGAGCGATGACAGTGGGATGTTTGTGTATAAAAAGAACTAAGGCTATCCGAAGATAGCCTTAGTATTTAGCCTATTAGCGCAGAAAAATCGGTAAAAATTAATTTACTTTTTTCTTAGCTGCTGCTTTTTTGCCTTTTTTAACCGCTTTTTTGCCTTTTACCGCTTTAGCAGGCTTCATCATTTGCTTTTTCTCAATCGTCGTTCTTTCGCCTGTTAACACAGCGACCACACGACGGTTCAGCGACTTGCCTTCAACGCTGGCATTGGCAGCAAGTGGTTGAGTTTGACCAAAACCGACAGCCATCAGACGATTATCCTCAATACCAAACTTGGAGACCAGCATGCTGCGTACTGCTTCAGCGCGCTGTTTCGACAAGGCCAAGTTTTTGGCAGGGACACCAGAAGAATCGGTATGACCTTCAATAGTGATGAACGATGTGGGATACTGCTTGGCTAAGTCAGCAATCTTGGCGACTTCACTTTCAAACTCGGGCTTGATAATCGCTTTGTTGACATCAAATACAACATTGATTTTCGATACAACCTTGTCCTTGACGACGCTATCTACCGTTTTTGCACAACCCTTGTCATCAACAATAACGTTAACCGTTGTACCGGGGCACTTGTCTTGTGAGTCGGTCACGCCATCTTTGTCTTCATCTAATGGGCAACCATTGGCACCCACTTGCATACCACTAGGTGTGTTTGGACATTCATCAATGCTGTTAGGCACACGATCTTTGTCGCCATCTAAAGGACAACCATCAACACTCACTTCCCAACCCGCAGGGGTATTAGGGCAACGATCGTTAGCATCAACAACACCATCACCATCAGTATCGGCAACCACAACGTTGACTGGCTCTTCAGGGGCAACATAGGGGGCTTCTTCAGCTTTGCCACCAAAGCCGTACTGTAAACCCGTTAAAACGAGATAGTCGGTCAGGCTTTGGTCGGAGTTATGAATAGCCCGCAATTCGCCACGCAACGACAACACATCACTCAACGCATAAATGACACCGTAACCGAGGTTCATTACCGTATCAGTAGTTGATGTTTTGACCAAACCGACGTTGTAATCTAAATCTTGCTGGCCAAAACCTGCCAGTACATAAGGAGACAAGGTGCTGGTTGCCCATGACTCTGGCGAAATAAGCACATTCGCGTTTAATAATTTAGCATCAGAGGTTTTGCCATATTCTGCTTCAATAGCGACGGACGGAACAATCCGCAAGCCAGCTGCCAACCCTACATAGGCGCCACTATCACCTTTATCAGGCGTGTGATAGCCCAACAAAGGAGTGACGGAAAGCAAGCCTGTTTGTGCCGACGCGGCCAAGGGAGCTGCCAACACAATAGCGAGCGCAATCCGATTGAGTTTCATTAAGGTTCCTCCTGATTAGGAATATCATTTGCCTGATATGGCTATATTAGATAGAGACTGCCCAAAAGTACCCATCAACCGAAGGCACATCTCGTCACAATCCATAAAAACTGTCTAAAGCTACCGATTTGACGAAAAAACGTCAAGTAATACTGTCAGACAGTCGTTAGTATTTTCAGATATTATATGCTAGTTCAGATTAATTTTGAGTAATTTTAATGACTACTGCTAAAATGCCTCATTATTTACGTTTTAGGACTTACACGATGCGATGCGTAAGTTCTATTTTTCTGAGTGAAGTTTATGCACGACTTACGCCAACGCTTTTATTTTGCCCATAGCCCTGTCCGTGGCGAAATCGTGCACTTATCATCAACATTGACCGACATATTTGACCGCCACGACTATCCTCTGGTCATTAAACAACTGTTAGGTGAGCTTTTAACCGCCAGTGTTTTATTAACAGCGACGCTGAAACTCGAAGGCCGTTTGAGTCTACAAGCACGTGGTAATGGTACATTAAAGATGATGATGGCCGAATGTAATCATCATCATGAGATTCGCGGTATTGCTCAATTAGCGGAAGCAGCAACTTTTGCAGAACACGCCAGCTTAAAAGACTGTTTGGGTGATGGTCTGTTAGTCATTACGTTAGAGCCTGAACAGGGTCAACGTTATCAGGGTATTGTGTCTTTAGAAGGCGAGACCATTAGCGAATGTTTGGAACGCTATTTTAGTCAATCGGAACAATTACCGACACGTATTTGGTTGGCGGCTAAAGATGGCCATGCGGCAGGATTGTTATTGCAAGCCTTGCCCCACAGCCAAGAGGATGAAGATGAGGATCGTTGGCCACGTTTAGTGCAATTAACCCAAACGCTCAAAACCCAAGAGCTACTTGAACTCGCCAGTGATGAGATTTTATATCGTTTATACCATGAAGAAGCAGTGACTTTACCCGAAGCCCAAGCAGTGACATTTGCCTGTACTTGCTCTCGCGAAAACACGGCTAATGCCTTAATTAGCGTTGGCCAAGCCGAGTGTGACGACATTATTGCCGAACAAAATGACATTCGACTCAACTGCCAATTCTGTCATTGTGAGTATATTTTTACCGCTCAAGATGTACATACGCTGTTTCAACGACACGTACATTGATGCTAAGGCATAGGTATCTACACATCTTTTTATAGGGCGCAAAATTAGGATTATAGCGATGTAGTAGGTCAGTTTTTAACCTGAATTAGCTCAGTCGGATTAAAATCCGACCTACAAAACAAGCTCTCTCTCTTTGGGCAACGGTAAATTAACCGATACTTCCAAACCACCGTCAGGATGATTGCGAATATCCAAGGTACCTTTATGTATTTTAACTATCCGCGAGACAATGGCTAAACCCAAGCCCGTGCCTTGGGTTGTCCGTGCGCTATCACCACGCACAAACGGTTGTAACAAGTCAGGAATTTGGCTTTCTATAATGCCTTGACCATGATCACGCACCTTAATCAGCAATTGTTGACGAGCTTGCATCGCCGATAACACAATCGGGGCTTGGCCGTAACGTAGGGCATTATTGACTAAATTACCGATCATTCGTTTAATCGCTAAACGTTTAATTAAAATATCAGGCAAAGGCTCTGGGTGAAATTCAATGAGGGTCTGCGTGGCAAACTGGGCAGCGACTTCCGATAAAATTTGATTCATATCAATCAACTCTAAAGCCTCATCCGAACCATCACGCATAAACGAAATAAACTGCTCTAAAATTTCGTCCATGTCTTGAATATCTAAAATCATGCCTTCGGCTAAGTCGGTATCCGACATCATCTCTGCCGTTAAGCGCAGACGGGTTAAGGGAGTGCGTAAATCGTGAGAAATACCTGCCAACATCACCACCCTATCTTTGACCGCTTGTTGAATATCATAAGTCATTTGATTAAAAGCGGCGTTGACGGCGCGAATCTCCGAAGGCCCTCGCCTTGTTTCCAACATCGTGGAATGTTGACCTTTAGCCACACGCAATGCCGCTAACTCCAAACGTTTGAGTGGTCGATTTAACTGTCGCACCAAAATAATAATGGCAATAATCGCCATGAGCGGCACACCAATAATCCAAGCGATAATAATAAAGGGATTGTATTGGGCAACAAATAATAATGGCTCGCGCACCCACACATCTTTGAGGGAAGGAATATAAATCCATAATCGTGGTTTGGGCTTAAACTCAAAATAGACATCTATGTCTTCGTTTAGCTCTACACGCAGTTGGTTTTCGAGCTCTTGGGTAAAAAATTCCGCTAAGGGTTTGGCTTTTAAGGAAGGAAATTCTTCGGGATTACGCACCACTTCAATACCCGTAGCGCGATGAATCCACTCGTGCATGGCTAAGGCTTGAGGGTTTTGTAAGGCTTGTTGTTCGGCATCGCGCAATAACGACAAATTGACGGCGACATAATGCGCGTGCTGGCGCATTTCGGGCAGATATAAATTCCACCAGAAAAACGCCAGTGACAAATATTGGCTGACCACAAGGACAAAGCTAATCACTATGGTCGTGCGCCACACCGCACTTTTAGGTTTGAGCTTTGTCCATACGTCTTGCATAGTGAAGTCTTTTATCGTTTTTGCTTGCACGAGACAACATTCCTAGAAATCACGCCTTACCATCTGGCACAAACACATAACCCACGCCCCACACCGTTTGAATATAACGCGCTTTAGCGGGATTTTCTTCGATAAGGCGACGTAAACGTGACACTTGCACATCAATCGAACGCTCCATTGCCCCCCACTCCCGACCACGCGCCAAATTCATTAACTTATCACGGGTTAAAGGCTCACGCGGATGTTGTAGCAAAGCTTTTAAGACCGCAAACTCACCCGTAGTTAACGGCACAGATTCGCCATCTTTTCTAAATTCACGGGTCGATAAATCCAGCTCCCACGAGCCAAAATTGACCACTTCGGCATTTTGCGAGGGCGCGCCTGGTAACTCACGCACTTGCCGACGCAATACCGCCTTAATACGTGCTAATAACTCTTGGGGATTAAAGGGTTTCGGCAAATAGTCGTCTGCGCCTGCATCTAAACCACTAATACGGTCAGAGTCGGCACCACGCGCGGTAAGCATAATAATCGGCATGGCGTTATTACTGTCGCGCAAACGACGGCAAATCGACAAACCGTCTTCACCAGGCAACATAAAGTCGAGCACCATCAACGAAAACAACTCACGCGCTAAGACTCTATCCATTTGCAAGGCGTCGGGAACGGCTTTGACGCTGTAACCGTGTTCTTCTAAAAATCGCTGTAGCAAGGTGCGTAAGCGAACATCATCATCAACAACTAATATTTTATGTATTTCTAAAGGGTTATGCGTATCCATGAGCATCTCTCAAGGCAAAAAAGGATTAAAGCGCTCGACACATTATAGGACTTACGCGGTTATCGCTTATTTGTTCACATTTCATGTTCACAAAACGCGCTAATCGCGGTGCGATGCCTAAGTCCTGATTATGCCAACGCTAAAGTAATTGTTTTACCACAAAACCGAAACTAGCGGATACAGGCAATAAGTACAAGACATTGACATTAAAGCGAATCAGCGCGACGGAGGCGGCTATTGTTAACAATAAGGCCATTAAATCAACAGATTGTGTCAAGCCATTCGGCCAAAAAACATGCTGGGCAAAAAATAATCCCAAATTAACAATCACGCCCACGACTGCGGCACTAATAGCGGTTAGCGGTGCATTCAGCTTAGGCATATTACGGCTGGCTTCAACCAACGGTGCGCCTAAAAAGATAAATATAAACGACGGCAAAAAAGTAAAGAACGTCGCTACTGATGCCGCAAACATGCCTGACCATAATGGCTCTGCGAATAGGCTTTGCTGCCAACCTGCGACAAAACCGACAAAACCGACAATCATAATCAGTGGGCCAGGTGTGCTTTCGCCTAATGCTAAACCATCCATCATTTGCACTTGTGTTAACCATTGATAATCAATGACTGCGGCTTGATTCACATAAGGTAAAACCGCATACGCGCCACCAAAGGTTAACAACGCGGCCTTGCTAAAAAACAGGCCAAGTTGAGTAAACAAACTTTCATCGCCAAAACTTTGTGCCAATATCGCCATCGTCACTAACCATAACGTGACACCGACAAATAACACGGTGGCCGCACTTTTTGTTGTGCCGTATGCGTGGGCAGGAATAGGAGAATGGTCATCAATCAACGCTGCGCCATAGGTTTTTTTTGCGCCACCATGTCCGCCACCGCTAAATAATTGCGGTTGCCAGTGCGATAAAATCACACCCACACTTGCCGCTATCGCCAAAATCAAGGCAAAACCTAAACCGAATAACATGGCGATTAACGCACCACCACTAATCAACCATAAATACGGATTTTTGAGTGTTTTTTTGCCTAAGCGATAGGCTGCCGCCAACACTAACGCTACAACAACGGGTTTAATGCCCCACAAGATGGCTTGCAAACTCGGCAGTTGGCCAAAACGCATATACAACCAGCCCAACAACCAAAACAACAATAATGACGGTAAAACAAATAAACCCCCTGCGACAATGCCACCCCAGCGGCCATACAACAACCAGCCGATATACGTCGCTAATTGTTGGGCTTCAGGGCCAGGAAGAATCATGCAATAGTTCAGCGCGTGCAAAAATCGATTTTCGGAAATCCAGCGTTTATCTTCGACTAACTCTTTGTGCATTAGGGCAATTTGTCCTGCGGGGCCGCCAAAACTGAGCAAGCCCATTTTTAGCCAAAAAATTACGGTTTGCCAAAAGGTAGGCATGGTGGGGATGGGCATTTAAAGATCCTAAAATTAGGCGTAGCATTCTTAGGACTTACGCGGTTATCTCTTATTTGTTCGCATTTCATGTTCACAAAACGCTCTAATCGCGGTGCGATGCGTAAGTCCTGATTCTGTAGCCAGCACGAATTACTGGGAAAATATATTCTAAAGGAAATGACTATTGACCCGCTATTATTTGCTGGGCAATAACCACACCTTCGCTTGCTAATGGCGTTGTCAAATAACCCGCGAGAAGGTAATCTCAGATTCATAAGTAGCCTGCTCTACAAGGTTATCGCCACCATTAGCTAAGACCAACAAATTAAGGGTGATATTATGAAAAAGGTAAGGGACGTTTTAAACGCCAAAGGGAATAGTGACACTTTTAGCATTATCCCTAACGCTACAGTTTGGGATGCTATTAAACTGATGACCGAGAAAGGCGTTGGTGCTCTGCTCGTAACCGAGAATGACGCTCTAGTGGGTATCGTGAGTGAGCGCGATTACTTAAAGAAAGTTGAGCTTATGGGGCGCGCATCGCAAACAACTGCTGTTAGCGAAATTATGACGGCCAACCCCTTCACGGTATCACCCAATTTTGACATGGAAGCCTGTATGCAGTTAATGACCGATAAACGCATTCGCCATTTACCCGTGGTCGAAAACGGCAAGCTGCTCGGCATGATTTCAATCCGTGATTTATTAGAAAGCACCATGCAAGAACAAAAACATTTAATCCAACAACTTGAACAATATATTCGCGGTGAGAGTTACTAAACTTACCGCCAAAAAACATTCATCGCAATCAATAGCTTATAGTCTATTACTGCAAAAAATAATGGGTTTCCTTAGTCAACCCATTCCACAATATATTCATTAACCCACCAAACACCGAACATGATGGGCAAAATGGTCAGCGATAAAGCTGAGAGTAATCAATTGGACAGTAAGGTTTTGTTGTTAATTGGATTTGTTTTGGCATCTGCATATAAGCATACGTTTACTTTAACTCTTTTCTAAGGTTTTGTAGCCCGTATGGCAATCATAGGTATCTACACAAGCTTTTTAGCTGGGTAACGTAGGGGTGCGACGCTCGCGCCCAACAGATAACAGGGCGCAAGCGTTGCGCCCCTACCAGCAAATACATCATTTTTGTAGGGGCAGACCCGTGTGTCTGCCCTAAATTCAGGATAAACACATGGGTTTACCCCTAACACCGCATCCACACACAAACGACCATCTAAAGTGGCTAATTTGCCACCATGATGCACCGCCAACGCCAACAAATAACTATCGGTAATTTGCCCCGACTGTAACAAGCGCGCACTGTCAACATAACGACTATCCATCAAACTAATGTCATCATTCCAAAATTGATCCCCCGATAACTGCCGTAACTGCTGCAAAATCGGCACAACCGTCACAGGACTGCCCAACGAATTAGGGTAACGTGGATTGCCAACAATACGCAGTAAGCCATTTTCGGTAGTCGCGCACGTTGCCCATGCATGTACACCTTCCGCAGCAAACCATTCATGTGCGCGGTCATGATGAACATGGTTGGCATCTATCAGCGCAATTAATACATTTACATCTAACAAATACCCACTCATAGCAGTTCATCACGAAGCTGGTTGACCATGTCCAAGCTGACAGGCTGAGGAGCTGCTAAGGGTTTAAGTAAAGGAATACCGTTGCGCTCTTGTATGGGCTGCATTTGGCGCGTGAGTGCTTGACGGGCAAACTCAGAAATGACTTGTCCTATGGTTTTATGCTGCTGCTGGGCAAATGTCTTGGCCACAGCAAGTATGTCATCATCAATCACTAAGGTAGTACGCATGGCAAAACACCGTATTGCTGGAGTATATGCTTAGTTTAAAACATCAAACATCAAAGCCAGATTATCAAGCGTAGCAAAACCCACAACAATAATGTTGTATGCTAATTGTGGGTTTCCTTCGTCAACCCACACGACTTTTACTAGATTCGCAAAGGATATCTCTAATATTAAAAATGCAAAAAGGGCGAATAATCGCCCTTCTATTCAACATATCATTATTTGCCACAAACGCATCCCTGCTTGGCGTAATCGCTAGTAACCAGATATCAACGTGCCATTACTCACTCTCACTTTTTCACCATTGCTAAATTTAGGCGCACTGTCGTAATTGAAGGTACGTGAACTGCCATTGTCCATTTGCACGGACACCTCATAACCCGCTACAGTCTGCCGAGATTTTTCGATTTGGTTGCCAGCCATTGCACCGCCAACCACACCCGCAGCAGTCATTGCTTTTTTACCGTCACCGCCACCAAATTGATGGCCAATAACACCGCCTATAATTGCACCGCTCACAGCACCAACGCCGCTAGGCTTGGCTTGAGCCATGATCGGCTGCACGGCCACAACCGTACCACAGTCCATGCAGACGGCTGGCGTGTTGGTTGGGGCTTGATAATTGTCGTTTTGGGCTATCGTTTTATGTGTGGGAGCTTTGTGGTGGACATGATGGGTGACGACTTCTTTTTTAGGCACGACTGTGGCTGGTTTTGGTGTAACGGCTACTACGGGCGCAACTGGAGTGGGTGTAGCTGCCACTGAAGGTGCTGGCGCAGGAGTCGGCTTCTCATCATCATTAAATGCGCCCGTCATGGCGGCAATGCCGACACCACTGGCTAAAATGACAGCACCAGCAGCAGTTGCCATCAGTGGGTGTAGTTTGTTTGTGGGGGTAGCATTATTCATCTTTTGTCTCCAGTTGTCCTTAAATTAAGACAAATCTTGAAATCATTATCGGTCAACTTTGAGTGACTAGCTATGATTTTTTGGTGCTAATTTTAGTAGCCTAGCCGTAGTGACTCTATTGTCTTCTGTGTCGTAGCGGCTATGCGTGTTGGCTTTGCGCAAGTATCATCGTCCGAATACAATACGCATTTATGGCATTAAAAAAACAAATGGCTGTAGGCTTGGCAAATATTTTCCCCATATTGCTAGGGGCTGCGCGTGGGAATATATGTATCCGAATAACACGCACCTTAACTACATTCAACTCGGCAGAGAAAATACCCACGCTAAACACTGTTTTGTCAAATTTTGATGGTTATAATGCGGCACATTTTAAGCTAACCCGTACGGCCTTGCATCATGAACGCTCTCAGTCAAAAAATTGCTCAAGAACTTTCCGTCCAACCCGAACAAGTGGAAGCCACCATTCAATTGTTAGATGGCGGAGCAACGGTTCCCTTTATTGCCCGTTATCGTAAAGAAGTGACGCAAGGCTTAGATGACACCCAATTACGGCACTTAGAAGAGCGGTTATTGTATTTGCGCGAACTCGATGAGCGACGGAATACCATCCTCAGCAGTATTGAAGAACAAGGCAAACTCAATCCCGAATTAAAAGATAAAATTCTAGCAGCCGATACCAAAGCCCATCTCGAAGATTTATATTTACCCTTCAAACAAAAACGTGTTACCAAAGGCCAATTGGCGATTACCGCAGGTTTATTGCCCTTAGCCGATAATTTATTAAACGATCCAACCCTTAATCCCGAAGAACAAGCCCTTGCCTTTATTGTGGAAGGCTACGCCGACGTTAAAGCGGTTTTAGAAGGCGCAAAATACATTTTGATGGAGCGTTTTGCCGAAGATGCCGACTTACTCGCTAAATTACGGCCTTATTTTATGGAAAACGGCCATTTGTTTAGCAAAGTGATTGCTGGCAAAGAAGAAGCGGCCGCTAAATTTAGAGATTATTTTGACTATCACGAAGCCTTGCATACCGTACCTTCACACCGCGCTTTAGCGACTTTTCGTGGTCGTAACGAACAATTTTTAAGTATCAGTGTCAACTTACCTAATTTAGAACCGACGATGCCGCATCCGTGTGAAGGCATGATTGGCCAGCAATTTGGCATTAGCCAGCAACAACGCGCGGCCGATGCGTGGCTGAATGAAGTGGTACGTTGGACATGGCGCGTCAAGCTGCAACCGCATTTAGAAAGCAGTGTGTTAACCGAATTAAAAACCCATGCCGATGGTGAAGCCATTCGTGTGTTTGGTCATAATCTCAAAAATCTGTTAATGGCTGCACCCGCAGGCCAACGGGCAACG
>JBKJUH010000244.1:0-7329 GCA_046590075.1 Agitococcus sp. | reverse complement strand
CGCCACCTTGCGTATGTATAACCTGTCCGACAACAACACCAGCAGCAGGTGCTTGTATTTTTGTATGGGCTATTTGGTCGGTGAGGCTAACTCGTTGTTGCTCTAAAATCACCGTTTGCTGTTGCACATCAGCCATTTCATTTTCGGCATCACGTTGAAACTGTGCCGCTTGTAAGGCGTTTTGGCTGGCTAACTCGGCAATATCGGCTTGCGCTTGGCTAATGGCTAATTGGCCTTGTTGTTGACCAATACTGACATCAGACAATTGACGCTCAAGCTCAAATAAGCGATCTTGACTGACGTATTGTTGAGTCAACAAGGCGCGGTATGAGGCGATTTCGGTGGTTAATAATTGCGCTTGTTGTTGTCGGCCAGCAACTAAGGACTGTTGGCGTTTAATCTCTAATTTTTTTGATTTGATGCGTTCAGCGATGACAGTTGACTGCAAGGCCAATGATGCTGCGCGAGCGTGAAAAAATGCCGTTTGCGTATTGATGGCGGCTTGAACCGTGACATCTTGACTTTCCTGCAACTGCGGTTGTGCCTTAAAATCAATATGACTTAGATGCTGACGCTCACTGAGTAATCGCGCATATTTAGCGGCATACTGGGTCAACTCTTGGTTGACGCGTGTCAGATCGGCACGCATTTGTGTGCTTTCAAGCTCCACCAAAACTTGGCCTTTGCGCACTCGACTACCTTCACTCACCAACAACTGTTTTACGACACCACCGTGTTGATGCTGCACCGATTGGCGTTGGCTTTGAATGCCAATCACACCTCGTGCGGGTACGCCTGAATCTATCGGCATCAAGCTTGCCCACAGTATAAATATCAGCAAAAAAACGGCCAAGCCATAACGCCCCCATTTGGCGGGTTGGGCATAATTAGCGATGGCTTGCAGTTGCTGGTCGGTACTGGGCGGCTGACTAAACATGAATAATCCGTGAGTTAAGCTGCGGGTAACAATTGTTTTATCACTTGCTCACGAGAACCAAAGTTGACTTGATTGCCCTCTTGCAGCAGCAGCATTTTATCAACAACGGTCAAAATACTGGTGCGATGCGAAATAACCATCACCGTTGTGCCTTGCTGTTTCAATGTAAGTAATGTTTGCGCTAATGCCCGTTCGCCTTGATCGTCTAAGTTCGAGTTGGGTTCATCTAAAACCACTAATTTGGGCTGTCCAAACACGGCACGAGCGAGTGCTAAACGTTGACGCTGCCCGCCTGACAACATCGCACCACCTTCACCAATCACGGTATCATAACCTTGTGGCAAGCGCAGAATCATGTCATGGACGTGTGCGAGTTGAGCCGCCGCAATAATTTGGCTGGCATCTACTTCTTGAAAACGGGCAATATTTTCGGCCACTGTACCTTCAAATAATTCAATATCTTGGGGCAAATAACCCAGATATTGACCGAGTTTTTCGCGTGGCCATTGGCGAATTTCTGCGCCATCTAAACGCACTTCGCCCACTTTAGGTGAGATTAAACCCAAGACTGTCCGTGCTAAGGTTGATTTACCCGAAGCACTGGCACCAACAACGGCAAGAATTTCACCTGCGGCAAGGCTAAATTGAATATTGCGTAATACGGGTTCGGTTTTGCCCTCCAACAGTACCGTCACGCCTTCCACACTCAATTGGCCGTGAGGTGCTGGCAAAGCAAAGGGTTGTTGTTGTTTTTTAGGGTCGCCCAGTAGTTGTTCTAAACGTTGATGGGCAGCCAAACCATTGACTAATTGTTTCCAAGAGCCGATGAGTTGTTCGACGGGTGCTAAGGCACGACCTAACAAAATAGAGCCAGCAATCATCATGCCGCCTGACATTTTGCCGTCTAATACTAATAACGCGCCCATGCCTAAAGTCAACGATTGCAGCGTTAAACGAATATATCGTCCTAAAGCACTGAGTTTAGACATCTGGCTGCTGGCTTGAATTTGTAGCAATAACGCTTCTTTGTTATGTGCCTGCCAACGTTTACCTAAGACGGGAATCATACCTAAGGCGGAAATAATGTCGATATTACGATGATGTTTATTGAGGGCAAATGCCGCTTGGCTGGCGATCTTGCCTGCTTTTGCTAACGGTTCTTCAGTGATGCGCTCTGAAACTATGGCAATGATGACTAATAACATCATCCCTATTAATGCTAATAAACCCAGCGGCCATTCAAAGGCAAACAATATGGCAATGTAAAGGGGCGACCACGGCAAATCTAATAACGCCAACACGACCGCACCTGTGGCGACTTGTCTTACAGCACTAAAGTCCTGCATAACTTGGGCGGGAGACATACTCCGCGCCACGTCATTTTGTGCAAACGCAGCGGCATGAAGACGGTCACTTTCGTTTAAGTCCATGGTTGCGCTTAGACGCACGAGCATGGTAGAGCGAATCCACTCAATAAAACCAATGGCTAAATAGGCGACAAGAATAATCACGGTAATAGTAAACAGCGTGAATTTGTTCTGACTGGTGAGCACGCGGTCATAGACCTGCAACATATACAGTGAGGGTGCTAACATCAATACATTCAGCACCAAACTAAAAAGGATGAGCGTGGTCAAGATACGATGTAATGGCTGAAACAGCGCGATGACACGATTGAGCTGGTGGCTATCATCCTGCATAAGGTATGAACTCTGAGACGGTAAAATCGAGTGCTGTATAGGTCGGGTTTACATTGGTGCGCCCTGTATCACTAAACTAAGACTTAGCCTGCCTGAGTAGGTGAAATTGCTTTCTCCCTCTCCTCGTGGGAGAGGGCTGGGGTGAGGGGAAGCAGAAGGCACAAACACGATAATTGCGTATTAACCTCTGCCAAAATCCCTCACCCTAACCCTCTCCCACAGGGAGAGGGAACTTTCCACGACTAAATCTTAATAGCTTTGCAGTCTAATATATGTAAAATGGACTTTACGGTAAGTTTTTAACCGTGACTAACGTTGCACTTGCTTTAACTGTCGCCACTGAATCATCACCCAATTGACCTAAATCATTATTGCCCCAACATTTAACCGCACCACCATCACCCATGCTACAACTGTGAAAGTCACCTGCGACGATGTTGTGTTTGCCTGTCAACCCTGTAACCACTATCGGTGTTTTATCTAATAGTACGGCATCAACCGTTTGTGCTGTTTGCCCGACTTGACGACTGCCCCAACAAAAGGTTTCATTATTCGCTTTGGTCGCGCAACTGTGTTCTTTGCCTAAGGCTAATTCAGTAACATTGGCTAGACTCAACACGACAGGAGTCACGGGAATGATGGAGGATGTGGTTGTGCCATCACCCAATTGGCCTTTGTTGTTCTCCCCCCAACATAAGGTTTCATTGGTGCGAGCCACACAAGTATGACCATAACCTGCGGCCACTTGTTGAATAGCTGTTCCAGCGACACTGACAACAACGGGTATTAGTTGCGCGGTGGTAGTGTTCAAACCTAACTGGCCAAAATCATTCCAACCCCAGCACACTAAGCTATCACTATTAGTAATGCCACACAGATGTTGCCGTCCTGAGACTAATCGTTTCAGAGTAATGCTGTTGAGTAACACCGTATTTTGTGGCGTACTGCTTTGGGTGATTTTTGCCGTTTGGCCGACTCCTAGTTCACCTTGACTGTTTCCGCCCCAACATTGCACCGCGCCTGTTTCTAATAAGGCACAACTGGATTGATAGGTTAAGGCTAACTGCGTGACCTTGGCCGATAAACCGATAACTGCTGTCGCTTGCGCTCTAAAGGTGGTTGTACCATCACCCATTTGACCTCGGCTGTTATCGCCCCAACACTTGACACTGCCTGTGCTGGTAATGGCACAAGCATGGTTATAACCGACGGCAACCTGTTTGGCATCGCTTAAATTAAGAACCGTAACAGGCTTGGCTTCACATTTTGCCGCTGTGCCAGTACAGAAGTTTGTTGCTGCGTTGCCCAATTGACCAAAATCGTTGCCGCCCCAACATTTCACTGTCCCTGCTGCGGTAACCGCACAAGTGCTATCTTGACGCGCCGATAATGACTGTAAGGCTTTCACCGACACCTTCGCATGAGCAGAAGCTGTATTGCCTTGGGTATCGGCAATGGTATAAGTGATGTCTGCATCACCCAGAAAGCCCGTTTTGGGGGTAAAAAACAGTGTTTTTTTGTCGCTATTGACGCTAACTGTACCTTGAGTAACGGCAACGGTGGCTGTTTGGATGGTTATTGCTTCCGATTCAGGCTCTATGTCATTAGCTAAGACGTTAAGCGTAATCGTCGTGTTTTCTAAGGTGTTAAACTGGTCAGCTTGGGCAACGGGAGGTTTATTCACCGTTGTACCTTCGTCTGTTGTACCACCACCACAACCCAGCAATAATCCTGTCAACAGCGACACTGCTAACCATTGGTTTACCATCATGTTTTTCGCTCCATCTTTTTAGCAATTTAGGACTTACGCGGTTATCGCTTATTTGTTCACATTTCAGCCGCTTTAGGCGGCTTTATGTTCACAAAACGCGCTAATCGCGATGCGTAAGTCTCGCATTAAGTTAAACCCAAGATATCGTCTTGATTGAGTTCTAAAACACCGACTAATTTAATTTCAAAATCAGCTTTACCATCACCGTTAATATCCCCTTGCAATAGACGTTGACTGAAGCGTAATTCACCCGCACTGGCCGCGCCTAAGCCCTGAAACGCAACTTCACCAATTAAATGGAAGTCTTGGTTGCCTGCCAATAAGCTATTGGCATCAATTTTGGTAATATCAATTTTGTCACCACGCGCTGTTGAAAAGTCCAGCACTTCACCCAAACGAACAAGGGTATTTTGTAAGTGCGAGAAGTCAAAGGTGTCGGCACCACTGCCCCCCGTAAAGACATCACGGCCATTGCCATCGGTTAAAGTATCATTACCATCATGGCCTTGCAGTTCGCTACCTGCATTATTCGCACCCAAGATATTGTTACCCGCATTACCTTGTCCGACTAATCCTGTCTCTAAACCTGCAAAGGTTAATATTTCAAAACCATCAGGCAATACAAAGGAGATAGTCGTTTGTACTTGGTCTGCGTCGCCACCGCTATCGTGGAGGGTATCACCTTCATTATCAACGATGAAAATATCGTTACCCGCATCGCCAAACATATCATCCGCACCATCACCACCGTCTAATATGTCATCACCAGCACCACCAATCAGCGTGTCGTTACCGTTACCGCCTAATAATATGTCATTACCTGCACCACCGTTGAGTAGGTCATTACCATCGGTGCCGTTAAGCACTTCATTCAACATATAATCGACAGGAACGGTGAGTATGGTTCCATTGGTTAATAATCCATCACTGACAGTGATACTTAAGGTTCGGGTATCTGCGCCACTTTCGGCTTGTGTACTCAGCAATAAGCTATCAATCACTTGTTGATAATGGGCAATCGTATCGCTGCCATTGACGGTTAATACGCCTGTATTGGCGTTATATGCCGCTTGTAAAGACGTGCCATTCGTGTTGACTGCCAACATATCTCCCACGGCAAAGCCTTGGATAGCAATACTTAAACTGGATAACGATCCAGCATCCACGTCGGACACTTGCAAACCAAATGCCAGACCAATTAACACCGCTGCGGCATCTTCAATAATGCGCGTCGTTGATGTTTTAGTCACTTTAATGGCTGGTGCGTCATTGACGGCCTGAATAACAATTTCATTGCTGACCGTGACGACGGCACTGCCATCACTCACAGTATAGCTTAGGTGGACATCACCATTGACATTAGCCGCAGGGGTATAGGTGATGGTTTGATTGGCATTAAGGATAACTGAACCCGAAGTCACACTTAATGAGTTAGGGTTAATCGTTAATACATCACCATCCGCGTCAACCACCTGCGCTAACACGTCTAGGACTATCGTTGTATCTTCAACAGCTTGGAATGTAGGTTCCAATGTGATGGGCTGCGGCGCACGATTGACATTGCTAATATCTAAAGCAAAGGATTGACTCGCACTTAAGGTGCCATCACTTGCGGTGACGGTGACGAGTAGTGTGCCTGCGTCGTCAAAGCTCGGTGTGCCGCTAAAGGTTTGTGTTGTCGCATCAAAACTGAGCCAACTCGGCAAGTTTTGACCACCCGCCAGTGTGGCACTGTAATTCAAGGCGGAGGATTCAATGTCGATAAAGGTATCAGCAGGCAGTGCGTAAGTGAATAATTGGCCTTCATCGACTAGCTTATCTGACACAGGGAAAGAAGCTTCTGGCGCATCATTCACGGCATCGACGAGGTAGCTTAAGCTCGCTGCAGTGCTGAGTTGGCCATCGCTGACGTCGTAACTGAGGCTGACGGTGCCGTTAAAGTTGGCACTTGGTGTGATGGTATAGGTGCCGTCTTGATTATTGATGATACTGCCGTTGCTGGTGCTGAGATTCACTACGCTTAAGCTGTCACCGTCAATATCCGTGAAACCTTGTAATAACTGGCTGGCACTGACGGTGTAGGCGGTGTCTTCGACACCATTGGCTAGAATAATAGGGGTAGACGGAGCGACTGGTGCATCATTGACAGGGCTAACGGTGATGGTTTCGGTAACCGCTAATATACCACCCAGACTATCGCTGACCTCATAACTTAAACTGACCGAACCATTGAAGTGTGCATTCGGGGTGAAGGTGATGCTTTGATCGGCATTTAATATCGCACTGCCTTGGCTTGGGTTGACTTGTATATTACCCACGGTGAGCGCATCGCCATCCGGGTCGTTGACTCGTGACAATACATCAATCACTAAACTGCCGCTATCTTCTGCGAGCGTTAAGGCAGGAGGCGCGGAAACCAATGCTGGCGCACGATTGACATTCGTAATATCTAAAGCAAAGGATTGACTCGCACTTAAGGTGCCATCACTGGCGGTGACGGTGACAAGTAAGGTGCCTGCGTCGTCAAAGCTCGGTGTGCCGCTAAAGGTTTGTGTCGTCGCGTCAAAGCTCAGCCAACTTGGCAAGCTTTGACCGCCTGACAGTGTGGCACTGTAATTCAAGATGGCGGAGTCTATGTCGATAAAGCTATCGGCAGGCAGCGCGTAAGTGAATAATTGACCTTCATTGACTAGCTTATCTGACACAGGGAATGAGGCTTCTGGTGCATCATTCACGGCATCGACGATGTAGCTTAAGCTCGCGGCGGTGCTGAGTTGGCCGTCGCTGACGTCGTAATTTAAGGTGACCGAGCCGTTGAAATTCGCTGTTGGCGTGATGGTGTAAGTGCCGTCTTGATTATTGATGATACTGCCGTTGCTGGTGCTGAGATTCACTACGCTTAAGCTGTCACCGTCAATATC
>JBKJUH010000196.1:0-12072 GCA_046590075.1 Agitococcus sp. | reverse complement strand
TAACAGGAATATCACCCGCATTCAAAATGTGCTCAGGTTTTCCTGCTTGGCCTAGTGTGAAGACGGACGGGTGTTCTAATAGCCAAAGCTCATCGGGTGTGTCGGCTGTGCGCGTGTCGGTAAAGTCACGCATGTGTTGCCAAACCGTTGCAAAGTCTTGAACACCAAGATGCTTAACGATGAGCGTCGACATGGTCGTTAATAAACCAGTTTGATTTCGGGGGCGGTATTAAAATCAGCATAAAGATTGTTAATTTGCTCGCGAGTTTCTAAATACACTTCAATCGTGACAGAAATATATTTACCCCCACTTGATGCGCGCATGGCAATAGAGGCGGCATTAAACGATGGACAATGACGACTGGCAATTTCTGCGGCCACTTGTGCTAAGGGGTATTGCGTTTCACCCAGTACCTTAAAAGTGTGATGGCGAGGTAGCTCCCAAGCGTCGATGTTTTGCACGGTAAATTCAGGTGGGGTAGTGCTGATTGTTGACATAATGAGAACTCTCTCTAGGCATATTCGCTCTCTCCCGATCAAGAGGAGAGAGCTTTAGCTGAATTTAAAAAAAGTTACTGAAAAAACGTTTAATGCCATGCCATACGCGGACAAAAAAGTTGGCTTTTTCAACGGCTTGTAAGGCAATTAACGCTTGTTCGGCAACGGGTTTACCATTTAACGAAGCGATAATTTTACCCACTTCTTGGCCTTGTTTAATTGGCGCATCTAAAGACGGGGCAAGTTGTAGACTAATTTGCAGTTGGTCTTTTTCACCACGCGGTAAGGTGACGCTCATGTCACTGGCTAAGCCCACGGCTACATGGTCGGCTTGGCCAAACCAAACCACAGGTTTACCCAATTCTTGACCTTTAGGACGAATCAACGCAGTTTCATAATTGCTAAAGCCCCAATTAAATAAGGCGCGGGTTTGGTCAGCGCGGTCTTGCATACTGTTAGTACCCATCACCACGGAAATTAAACGCATGGCACCACGTTTGCTAGAAGCAGTTAAACAATAACCCGCATCATCGGTGTGACCTGTTTTTAAGCCATCAACCGTGGGGTCGGTAAATAACAAGGCGTTACGGTTGCCCTGTTTGATGTTGTTAAAAGTAAATTCTTTTTCGGAATACAGGGGGTAATACTTACTGCTGTCTTTAATAATGGCGTGTGCCAATGTTGCTAAGTCGGCAGCAGAGGAGTAATGATTAGGGTCAGATAAACCTGTGGCATTAGCAAAGTTCGTATCTTTCATGCCGAGACGTTTAGCTTCGCCATTCATGATTTCGGCAAATGCAGGTTCGCTACCAGCCAAATGTTCGGCTAAGGCTTTAGAGGCATCGTTGCCCGATTGAATAATAACACCACGTAACATATCAAGTGCAGGTGCATAACTATTCAGTGGCACGTACATACAAGACTCTTTGCTTGTTCCACGACACCATGCCGATTCACTCATCAATACTGGGTCTTGTTCTTTGAGTGTGCCTTTCAGTAGTTTTTGTTCAACAATAAAACTGGTCATCATTTTGGTCAGTGATGCGGGAGCAAGATGAGCATGAGAGTTGGACTCGGCCAACACTTTACCTGAGTCATAATCCATCAAAATAAAGGCTTTGTTGGTTAAAACGGGTGGCGCAGGAGTCACAGTGACTGCATAAGTAGGTACAGCAGTCATTAGGGCGGTTAAGCCTAAGATAGTAACAAAACGAGACATGATAGTGGCGTATCCCAAAGCAAGCAAATAATTGCGCTGGAGTTTAGCATTAGCCCTTTCAACTGTATGTATAACTTGCTTGACAAGATGGACAATAAAATGGGCTTTGATTGGGTTTAGTCAGCGCAAAACTGTTCTTTGAGCCAAAGATAGCTTCAGACGTTTACCGTTCGCACTGAGCCTATCGAAGTGCTGTCGTTTGAAAGACCTCAGTTTATTTCAGCCATAATCCCAACAGAATAAAATTAATCATCAATAATAAGACACTGGTTAATTGCCAAAATAATAGCGGATTTTGTTCAATCCACGGTTTGGATTTAAGCGTGAGATGGGTATTCGGGCGTTCTAAGTCGTTGAGAAACTCGCTAAGTTCGGAATAGCGATGTTCGGGGTTCAAACTCAGGGCATGAGCTAGCGCGGCATCTAACCACAATGGCACATGAGGATTATGTTTGCAGGCACTGGTGTATAGTAATTTTCTAAATTGATGCGGTGTTTTGGCCGTCAGGTAATGTTCTCCGTAAGGGTAATGCCCTGTTAATAATTCGTAAAAAGTCACCGCCAAGCTAAATTGGTCGGCGCGGCCATCTCTAGCAATACCGAGCGCATATTCGGGCGCGGCATATTCGGCTGCACCTGCGCGTAAACTTAAATCTTCGCTAATACTGCCGACGCTGGCACTGCCAAAATCAATCAGTTTGATGTCGCCGTTGACGGTAATAAATAAGTTATCGGGCTTTACATCTTGATGTAAGGTTTCACGACGATGCAAGGCGCGTAAGGCTTTAATGGCGGGTTTAGCAAAGGCAATAATGGTTTCAACGGGCGCATCTGGGTTGGCTTTGCGCCATGAGCGTAGACTTTGTCCTTCTAAGTATTCTTGAATTAAATACAAATAATGGCGTGGCCGACTCGGGGCATAAGTTTTGACGATATCAGGGTGATGAAAGCGTTGGCCTATCCAATCTTCCCGCTGAAAAGCGCGCAATGCGTCTATGTCATCAGCAATATTGATCGACGGTGTTTTTAAGGTGTAAAGCTGGTTATCGGTTTTATCGCGAACTTTATAAACATGACTACGCGCATTAGCTTGAATTTCGGCTTCAATGACATAACCGTCTAAAATGTGACCTTTGGCGAGTGGTGGCGGTAAGGGAGCGAGGCTGTTTAATGCTAAGGCATGAGCATCGGCAGGGGGTAAGTCGATGATTTCTAATAATTGACAAGAGCGATTATCGTTACTGTGATGTGTTTCGGCACAGGTTAGTAACTCTTCGCAACGAGCATCAAGGGTTTCGCTGCGCGTGGCGATAATGGCGTGTAATTCTTTGTCAGGGATAAAGCCATGAATGCCATCAGTGCTTAATAAGTATATATCACCGACTTGCACATCAAATTCGTGATAATCAATATCAACTCGCCAATCCATACCTAAAGCGCGAGTTAATTGATTGCCATGACGGGTAATTAAGGCATGGTCTTTGGTTAAACATTCCCATTGATTGTCGCGCAAACGAGACAAACGACTATCACCGACATGAAAAACATGACCGGTATTGCCGCGAATAATCAACGCCGTAAACGTCGTTAAACAGCCTTGATGGTGATGATGGTAGTGTTGCCCTTGGCCATGTAACCAACGATTGAGCGCGGCTAACACTTTTAGGCCAGCCGTTTTCACCGACCAACTGCTAGATGTCGCCGAAAAATCATTGATGAAATTGGTGACACTGGTTTCGGCAGCAATACGGCCCCCTTCAGCACTACTTAAACCATCCGCAATCGCAGCCACTGCTGTATAACTGCCCACACCATGCGCTTGTGGCAGTTGTAAGGCCATCGCATCTTCGTTAATGTCTTTTGGCCCTGCGTGGGACAGTTGCGCGGCATTGATGCGCAGCGTGTGGGTCATAGGTCTGTGCCTTTAAGATGTCGCTTTTTTGTAGAAGCTTTGCAGTATAAAGCGTCTACAAAAAATGCCTCCCGAAGGAGGCAATGACGCTGTTATTTAAGTAATAACGTATCAGTTCTTTTGTATTTTCCGTTCATGGTGAGCCTGTCGAACCATTGTTGTGGTAGCACTTCGACAGGCTCAGTGCGAACGGGATTCTAAAGCTCACGAAAAACGGTGGAATACTATTCGTATTACTCAACGGCAATCAAATGAACATTGCCATGTTCGTCAGTTTCGACCATGTGACCTTTAGGTTCTTGTAAGTAAATCGAACCTAAGAACGCGAACAGTGACATACCTGCCAAAACAAGGAAGAAGCTGGTGGGGCTAACAAAACTTAATACTGTTAAAAAGACCACACCACCGACATTCCCATACGCGCCTGCCATGCCGGCGATTTGACCTGTCATACGGCGTTGAATTAACGGCACCACCGAATACACCGCGCCACACGCACCTTGCACAAACACCGAAGTGGCTAAGACGGCAACTACGGCAATGGCTAATGACCAAGTACCATCCATTTGCGACATCACACCATAACCCACTGCTTGGCCAATCAAGCAAATCATCAAAATTTTACGACGACCATAAGCATCGGAAAACAAACCACCACTCGGGCGAGCAAACAAGTTCATCACCGCAAAACAGCCTGCGGTCATACCTGCATAAACAGCACTAATGTGAAAGGTTTCAATAAAAAACATCGGTAACATCGAAACAACGGCTAATTCTGAGCCAAAACACGCCATGTACGCGACATTCAAAATAGCGACTTGTTTGAAGTGATAACGCGGCGCGGCAGGATGTTCACCTGTAAACAAGTGCTTGTTGACGTGCCAAATTTTTGTCCATTGATACACTACTAAGGCGGCAATAACAGCATAAGCCGCTAAAGCACCATCCGCTGATAATAATTTTAAGCCAGTCGGCGACAAACGCCATGTTAATAAAATCAACGCTAAATATAACGGCACATTCATCAAGGCGTAGAATATAAAGTCGCCTTTAGTGGTGACTTCTAAGCCGCCTGCTTTTTGTGGCTTAAAGTAGGTTGAGCCTTCGGGTGTATCACGCACACCACGATAAAAAACAAAGCTATAGAGAATGGCAATAACGCCTGTTGAGCCAATCGCATAACGCCAGCCGTCATCACCGCCAAACGCTAAGGCTAAAATGGGCATACTCATGGACGCGACGGCTGCGCCAAAGTTACCCCAACCGCCATAAATGCCTTCGGCAATGCCAACTTCACGCGCTGGAAACCATTCACTGACTAAACGAATGCCAATGACAAAACCTGCGCCGACAAAGCCGAGTAGAAAGCGCATTACCGCTAACCATTCAAACGATTGTGCCGCAGCAAACAACAAACATAACACGCCACAAAAAGCCAATAAGAAGCTATAGCTTCTACGAGGGCCAAATTTATCAACTAAAACACCAATCAAAATCCGTGCAGGAATGGTAATGGCGACATTGAGCATCAACAAGGCTTTGGCTTGCTCAGGCGTCATGTGGAAGTAGGTTTTTAATACTGGCATTAACGGCGCGTGGGCAAACCAAATTAAAAAGGTAATAAAAAAGGCAAACCATGTGTAATGCAGTGTACGAATCCGTGGTTCACTCCACTTAAAGAGTGGAATTGTCTTGAGTGTCGCCATTATTAATTACCTCTATTGAGTATGATAAAAACCGCAGATGTCGAGGGGTAAGCAAGTTGTGTGCCATATCATTTAAAGCTATATGGCTGTTGGTTTTAGCTAGGATGACCTATTCATATCGTTTGATAGTTCTTGGTGCGTATTTTGCTTTTTTATAGTGCGATGATGTTTTCTGGTGCGTTGCGCCAGCTTCGCTCAATCAGTATGTTTCGATTTTTCTCAACAACCGTGGGAAAGCTAGCTGAGCGGAGTCGAAGGTGGATTTTGTGAATATTTGGCATATATTTTGCTTGATAATGCAAAAGTTCAGCCTAATTAAGACGATATCTATGAAAAAGCTCAAATTAGTGGTCGTTGGTAATGGTATGGCAGGTATGCGTACTGTTGATGAGTTATTGAAGCTAGCTCCTGATTTATATGACATTACCGTTATTGGCAAAGAGCCTTATGGCAATTACAACCGTATTATGTTGTCGCCTGTGTTGGCGGGTGAAAAGCATTTTAATGATATTATGCTGCACACGCCACAATGGTACAAACAACACGGTATTGAGCTGATTTCGGGTCAATTGGTGGTAGATGTCAATCGTTGTCAACGGCAAGTCATCACCGACCAAGGCTTGAGTTTATCCTATGACCGTCTGTTATTGGCGACAGGTTCAGTGCCGTTTATCATTCCCATTCCTAATCATAATCATGCTTGTGTGTTGAGTTTTCGCGATATTCAAGACGTCGAAGCCATGTTGTCAGCAACCACCGAAAAAAAACGTGCGGCTATTATTGGTGGCGGCTTATTGGGTTTGGAAGCCGCCAATGGTTTGTTAAAGCGCGGTGTCGACGTCACGGTTATCCATGATGTCTCTTGTTTAATGAATCGTCAATTAGACAGCGAAGCCGCGCATTTATTACAAAAACAATTAGAAAACAATGGCATGAAGTTTCGTATGGGCGTAGTGAGTAAAGAAATTGTTGCTAAAGATGCCGAACATTTAAGTCATATTTCGTTTAGGGAAGGCGAAGATTTACCCACCGATGTAGTGATTATGGCGGTGGGCGTCCGTCCGAATGTCGCTTTAGCCAAACAAATAGGCTTGCAAGTTGATAAAGCCATTCTAGTTAACGATACCATGCAAACCTTTGACCCTCGCGTCTATGCGGTGGGCGAATGTGTACAGCATCGTGGCTCGTTATTTGGTTTAGTTGCGCCGTTATATGATCAAGCCAATGTCTGTGCCACCCATTTGGCGCAAATGGGTATTGGTCGTTATGTGCAAAAAGCGACGGCTACGACCTTAAAAGTCAGTGGCGTTAATTTGTTCTCCGCAGGCGACTTTTCCGGTACTAATGCCGAAGCCATTGTTTTAAGAGATACCTCAATGGGGGTTTATAAGCGCTTGTTTATTAAAGATAATAAGCTGGTAGGCGCGGTGTTGTTTGGTGATGTCCAAGACGGAAATTGGTATTTTGATTTAATTCGTCAACAAAACGATGTCTCACACATGCGTGAACATCTGTTGTTTGGTAAGGTGGAGTTGGCAGATGCAAGCTAGTAGCAGTGACATAAAACTTACCACCTGTGCCTATTGTGGCGTCGGTTGTGGTATTAAAGCGACGGTAACGGACGCTGCCAAACGTATCGTCACGATTGAAGGCGATAGCAACCATCCTGCTAACTTTGGCCGTTTGTGTTCTAAAGGCTCGTCTTTAGCGGAAACATTGAGCTTAGAAGGGCGATTATTACAACCATCCATTCATGGCAAAGCGGTGAGTTGGCCAACAGCCATCAATAAAATTGCCACTGATTTTCAACGAATTATTGCTGAACATGGCCGTGAAGCGGTGGCTTTTTATGTTTCGGGTCAGTTATTGACCGAAGATTATTATGTCGCTAATAAACTCATGAAAGGTTACATCGGCACGGCCAATATCGACACTAATTCTCGGCTATGTATGTCTTCTGCGGTTGCAGGTTACAAACGCGCATTTGGCGCAGATACCGTGCCTGCCAGTTATGAGGATTTTGATACGGCGGAATTGATCCTTTTAGTTGGCTCAAACACCGCATGGTGTCACCCCATTGTTTTTCAACGCATTAAAGCCATTAAAGCGCAACGTCCTAATTTAAAAGTTGTCGTTATTGATCCGCGTGAAACCGCCACCAATGAAATTGCGGACTTACATTTGCCCATTAAAGCCGGCACCGATGTGCTGTTATTTAATGCTTTGTTAGTGGATATTGTCGCTAAAAACTTAGTTGATACGGCGTTTGTCAATGCTCACACCAAAGGCTTTGCCGAAACAATTAAGGCCGCGCAACAAGATGTCGGTGATGGTTCAACGGTGGCGGCACGTTTAGGGGTAACTGCTGAACAACTAGCCACCTTACAAACTTGGTTTGCTGAAAATCCCAAAACCATGACCTTGTTTTCGATGGGTGTTAATCAATCCAGTTCGGGTACCGATAAAGTCAATGCCATTGTCAATTGCCATTTAGCCACAGGCCGTATTGGTAAAGCAGGGGCATCGCCATTTTCGTTGACAGGTCAACCCAATGCTATGGGTGGCCGTGAAGTCGGTGGCCTAGCCAATATGTTGGCGGCACACATGGAGATTGAGAATCCGACTCATCGTGATACCGTCCAACGTTTTTGGCAATCGCCGCGTATTCCTAGCCATTCAGGGCTAAAAGCCATTGATTTATTTGATGCTATTGATGCAGGCAAAATTAAAGCGGTTTGGATTATGGCAACCAATCCTGTGGTCTCTTTACCCAATGCTAATAAAGTGCGTGCGGCATTGGCAAAATGTGAGTTGGTGATTGTGTCGGATTGTATTGCCGATACCGACACCACACGCATGGCTCATGTGTTGTTGCCTAGTTTAGGCTGGGGTGAAAAAGACGGCACTGTCACCAATTCTGACCGTCGTATTTCGCGTCAACGTGCCTTTTTAGCCGCACCAGAGCAAGCCAAAGCCGATTGGTGGGCATTGGCACAAGTCGCGCAAGCGATGGGTTTTACTGACGGCTTTAATTATCAATGCTCTGCGGATGTGTTTGCTGAACACGCCGCATTATCGGCCTTTGAAAATGATGCTCTAGGTGTGGTGCGAGACTTTAATATTGGCGCATTAGCTGACGCTACCCCAAGCGAATATGATGAAATGCCATCGGTACAGTGGCCATTTCCTTTGGGAGCAAGTGAAGGCACTATTCGGATGTTTGAAGACGGTAAATTTTTTACTCGTGATGGTTTAGCGTGTTTAGTGCCTGTCATTAGCCGTGCGCCTAAAAATAGTACCTCCAGCGAATATCCTTTTGTCTTAAATACAGGCCGTATTCGTGATCAATGGCACACCATGACTCGTACAGGATTGACCGCCAGACTGTTGCAACATATTGGTGAGTCATTCGCAGAGTTGCACCCAATTGATGCAAAAAAACTGCAAATAAAAGACGGAGACTTAGTTAAATTGTCTTCGGCATGGGGGGAAGCCATTGCCAGAGCGCAAATTAACGAAGGTCAGCAAGTTGGCTGCGTATTTATGCCAATGCACTGGACGGGTGTGTTAACGACGAGTTCCAGAGTGGGTGCGATGGTGAATCCTGCCGTTGATCCTATTTCTGGACAACCCGAAAACAAACATACGCCCGTCAGTGTCAGTCGTTTTGATGCCGCATGGTATGGTTATTTATTGAGCGATAAACCGCTAAGCTTGCCTAAGTGTGATTATTCGGTAGCGATTCGTATTGAACATGGCTGGCGTTATGAGTTAGCCCATCATCAAAAACCCAATGATTGGATTGATTTTGCCAGTGTTTGGCTGAATGAGCCACAAGGAGAGCGTTTAGAATACCAAGATATTGCGCAAGGTATTCAACGTTACGGTTGGCTGA
The DNA here is from genome assembly GCA_046590075.1 of Agitococcus sp. Classification (GTDB taxonomy): domain Bacteria; phylum Pseudomonadota; class Gammaproteobacteria; order Pseudomonadales; family Moraxellaceae; genus Agitococcus. The sequence goes on along the minus strand of JBKJUH010000196.1, from coordinate 2,842 downwards.
CAGACGGCAAACTCACCGCCTTAGCGTTTTTTGGTTCGGCTACCGACTTGCCACCGCGGGCATGGCTGATGTCGTTGCTGACGCAGCCTTTAGATGCGTTAAGTCGTCGGGCTTTATTGTCGGGCAAGCCTGCTGACCCCAATGCTGATGTTGGCCGTATTATTTGTGCTTGTTTTAGTGTTGGCGAAAAAACGATTGTCCGCGCTATCGAAAAACACCACTTATGCAGTGTGGCCGAGATTGGCAAATGTCTTAAAGCAGGAACTAACTGTGGTTCATGCCAACCTGAGTTAAAAAAACTATTGCCAATTCAATTGCTTAGTGTGGCTTAAATTGGTTTTTCCACAAATACATTTTTTTGTAGGGGCAGACCCATGTGTCTGTCCTCAATTCAGGGTAAGCACATGGGGTTACCCCTACAAAAGCTGACTTCACTGCCAACGTCGGCATTCTTTCCAAAGCACTTCCGCGAACAACGCCGTTTGCACCTCTTAATAAATAAATAAGTCAATCATGACCTAATATTGGCATGAATTTTGTATTAAGAGCCTTATCTAGTTTTAGCATCCAGCAAGTCGGTAGCGGCAGGAGACAACAAATGCGTATAGTTATGATTGGTCACGGTATGGTTGGCCACCGTTTTTTAGAAAGCCTTGCTAAGAAATCTCCCGAGCAACATGAAGTGATTGTGTTGGCCGAAGAAATCCGTCCCGCGTATGACCGCGTACAATTATCGGGTTTTTTTAGTGGTAAAACGGCAGAAGATTTAAGCATTACTCCCCATGACTTCTTTAGCAATACGGGTTTTGGCTTACAACTCAATACCCGCGCCACTGACATTGATACCGCAGCTAAAATCGTCACTACATTAAATGGTGACACTTTTCATTATGATAAATTGATTTTAGCAACAGGCTCTTATCCCTTCGTTCCTCCTGTGGTGGGTAATAACCGTGAAGGTTGTTTAGTTTATAGAACCATCGAAGATTTAGAAGCGATTCGTGACTCGGCTGCCAATTCGAAAATTGGGGTAGTAGTGGGCGGTGGTTTGCTCGGCTTAGAAGCAGCCAAAGCGTTAAAAGATTTAGGCTTAGAAACCCACGTAGTCGAATTTGCCCCACGCTTAATGGCTGTGCAAGTCGATGATGGTGGCGGTAAAGTCTTACGCAAAAAAATCGCTGAATTAGGTGTCGGCATTCATACCGAACGTAACACCGTTGAAATTACCGATGGCGAACAATGTCGTCATGTCATGAAGTTTTCTGATGGCACAAGTCTAGAAACAGACATGATTCTGTTTTCCGCAGGTATTCGTCCGCGTGATGATATTGCTCGAAACAACGGCATTGCAGTGGGAGCGCGTGGTGGTATTGTCGTTGATAACTTTTGTCGTACCAATGCGCCTGATGTCTACGCCATTGGTGAATGTGCCTTGTGGGAAGGTAAAATATACGGCCTAGTCGCGCCCGGTTATCAAATGGCGGAAGTAGCATGTACCCACATTTTAGGTGGTGAAGACAAGCAATTCCTCGGCGCAGACATGAGTACCAAACTCAAATTATTGGGTGTCGATGTAGCTTCAATTGGTGATGCTCATGGTGTAACCGCAGGCAGCATTAACTACAGCTATGTTGATGAACGCACGCAAACCTACAAAAAAATTGTCGTTTCAGCTGATGGCAAAAAGTTACTCGGTGCAGTATTAATTGGTGATGTTGAAGCTTACGGCGACTTACTGCAATTAAAGCTTAACGACATGGATTTACACAATAATCCAGAAGCATTAATTCTTCCTTCTTTAGATGGCAGCAGCAAACCGTTATTAGGTGCCGATGCCTTACCGATGACAGCCGTGATTTGCTCGTGTAATAACGTCACCAAACTAGATTTGTGTAACGCCATCGAAGGCGGAACAATGGACTTGGGCGAATTAAAAGCCTGCACCAAAGCCGCGACCAGTTGTGGGGGCTGTGCCGCTTTAGTCGGGCAAGTATTGAAGTGTGAATTGACTAAACGCGGTGTCGAAGTCAAAAAAGATATTTGTGAACACTTTGCTTACTCACGTCAAGAACTGTATCACCTTGCCAAAATTGGTAACATTCGTAGCTTTGATGATTTAGTCGCCAAACACGGTACAGGGGATGGTTGCGATATTTGCAAACCGACTACCGCGTCTATTATGTCGTCGTTATGGAATGACCATATTTTGGCTAAGCCTTTAGCGGGCTTGCAAGATACCAACGACTACTTCTTAGCCAATATGCAAAAAGACGGTACTTATTCGATTGTGCCGCGTATTCCAGGTGGTGAAATCACGCCCGAAGGCTTAATTACCATTGGCCAAGTGGCCAAAAAATACAAACTGTACACCAAAATCACGGGTGGCCAACGTATTGACTTGTTTGGTGCGCGAGTCGAGCAACTGCCTGTTATTTGGCGTGAATTAGTCGATGCGGGTTTTGAATCGGGTCATGCTTACGGCAAATCATTGCGTACCGTTAAGTCCTGTGTCGGTTCAACATGGTGTCGTTATGGCGTGCAAGATTCAGTCGGGTTTGCCATTCAATTAGAAAACCGTTATCGCGGTTTGCGTAGTCCACACAAAATCAAATTTGGTGTCAGTGGTTGCACCCGTGAATGTGCCGAAGCCCAAAGTAAAGACGTGGGCATTATCGCCACCGAAAAAGGCTGGAACTTATACGTCTGTGGCAACGGCGGTATGAAACCGCGCCATGCCGAATTATTGGCCAGCGACTTAGACAGTGAAACCTTAGTCAAATACGTTGACCGCTTTCTGATGTTCTACGTCGCCACTGCTGACCGCTTACAACGCACTAGCGTT
>JBKJUH010000190.1:0-4113 GCA_046590075.1 Agitococcus sp. | reverse complement strand
ATTTTGTCGCCGTTGATGGCCAAGGTAAAAAACAAAAAGGCGTATTGGAGGGTGATAGTTCACGCCAAATTCGCCAGCAATTACGCGAAAAAGGCTGGTTTCCAACATCCGTAGAGTCAGCTTCTTCCGACCAAAAAAATAGCACCGAAAAACAACCATTTTGGCAAGCGAAAAAAGGCTTAACCGCTTATGAATTAGCGTTAATTACCCGTCAATTAGCCACCTTGATTCAAGCAGGTATCCCCTTAGAGGAAACCCTAAAAGCCGTTGCTAAACAAACCGAAAAGCCAGCAGTACAAAGTTTGTTATTGGCGGTGCGCGGCAAAGTATTAGAGGGTTATCCCTTAGCACAAAGCTTTTCGGCATATCCGCACGCTTTTCCTGACTTGTATCGGGCGACGGTGGCCGCAGGTGAAAAATCAGGTCATTTAGACCTCGTATTAGAACAATTGGCAGATTACACCGAAAATCGCTTTACCATTCAAAAGCAAATTCAAGGGGCGATGATTTACCCGATTATCTTAACGACCTTAGCCATGTTGATTGTTGTCGGCTTGCTGGCGTATGTCGTGCCCGATATCGTCAAAGTGTTTAATAACTCACACCAGCAATTACCTTTGCTGACGCGTGGACTCATTGCCGCCAGTAACGCGGTTAAAAGTTTTGGCCCTTATATGGTGGTGCTATTGGCTATTGGTGCGTGGTTGGGTAATAAAACCCTGAAAACCGATAAAGGCCGATATGCCTTTGATGCGTTCACCTTGCGCGTACCGTTAGTACGTCGGATTGTCAAAGGCGCAAATGCCGCACGTTTTGCTAGTACTTTAAGTATTTTGAGCCGTAGTGGTGTGCCTTTAGTCGAAGGTTTATATATTGCCGCAGCCGTTACCAGTAATTGGCATATTCGTGATGCAATTTTAGAAGCCGCCACAAAAGTCACCGAAGGCGGCAGTATTAGCCATGCTTTAGAAAAAAGCCGATATTTTCCACCCATGATGATTCAAATGTTGCGCAGTGGTGAAACAGGTGGTGAGTTAGATGAAATGCTGGCACGTGCCGCCTCGATGCAAGACCGCGAATTATCGTCGTTGATTACCACAATGGTCGGTTTGTTTGAGCCTTTAATGTTGTTGGTCATGGCGGGCGTGGTGTTAATTATTGTGTTGGCCATTATGTTGCCAATTGTCAGTATGAATAACTTAGTGCATTAACGCATTGAAAATTAAAGAGTTAAGAGGTTTATGATGCCCAATAAAATGAATGGTTTTACCTTGATTGAAGTCATGGTGGTGGTGGTAATTCTTGGTATTTTGGCTGCCGTTATTATTCCTAATGTGGTAGGTAAAGATGAGCAGGCACGTCGGACCTTATCGCAAACCAGTTTATCCAATGTTGCCAATGCGTTAGAAATGTACCGTTTAGATAATCATAAATATCCTACGACGCAAGAAGGCTTAGAGGCCTTAGTTAATAAACCTGCTTCGGCAAAGGTTTTTCCTCAAGGCGGGTACTTAAAAAATCTCCCCAATGACCCGTGGGATAACCCGATGCAATATGTTTCACCTGGTGCGGCAGGTAAGCCGTATGAGCTGTATTCTTTTGGCTCAGACGGCCAAGAGGGTGGTGAAGGTGATAATGCTGATATTTATCACAAATAAAAGCGATTGTAGATGAAAAAAACGCAGGGTTTTACCCTCATCGAAGTGCTGTTGGTGGTGCTGCTGATTGGTATAGTCAGTGGTATTGTCCTGTTGGCGGCCAGTCCTAATGATTCATCACGGTTAATTGCCAGTGAAGCGGATCGTTTGGCCGAGGCAATCGCACTGGCTGCCGATGAAGCCGTCAGTGAAAACGAACAATTAGGCTTAATGGTTGATGAAAGAGGTTATCGATTTTTGGCCTTTGATGAGCGGAGTAAACAGTGGTTGTTAAGCAGTAACCCCGTATTTGCACCTTATGAACTACCACCAAATCTGAGCTTACACGTTCTAAAAGATGATAATAGTAAAACGCTCATTGAAAATCCTCAGGATAAAAAAAATAGTGACAGCGATAAATTAAGCCCACAGGTGGTTTTATTATCGAGTGGGGAAACATCAGCAGTTATTCTGGAGTTGTCAGCACAGGACGGCGACCCTCAAACCTTAACTTTAGATGAATTAGGTTCGATTACTTTAAGTACAGATGATAAAAATGAACCATCGTCAGCCAAATAAGTCCACCAGCCATAACCGAGGCTTTACCTTATTAGAGGTATTAGTGGCGTTAGCGGTATTTGCGGTGGCTGCCGTGGCATTGATGAAAGTCAGCGAATCACAATTACAACTCAGTGGCCGTTTAGAAGAAAAAACCTTTGCCCATTGGGTGGCCTTAAATATGGTCAGCGAAATGCAAGCTAACAAAGATTGGCCTGACTTAGGCGAGCAAACAGGAAAAGTGGCGATGGCAGGGCGTGATTGGAAAGTTGTCGTCAAAACCGTGGCTACGCCGATGATTCGGGTACGTCGTATTGATGTTGAAGTTGGCCTTGCTCCAAAAGACTTTACCGAGAACATGGTGAATCTGACGGTTTTATCAGGTTTTATCGAGCAGCCGAGTGTGCTAACAACGGGAACTGACTAATGAAATTAACAGCTCATACAGGATTCACCCTGTTAGAGTTATTAGTGGCTGTCGCTATTTTTGCCATGTTGGGTGTGGGTAGTTATCGTCTATTAGCGACGACGATTAGCACGCGCGACATGGCACGCGAGCATGATGCTGCCTTAATACAACTGCAAAAAGCCTTAACGACGATGAACCGAGATTTATCGCAAGCCATTGGTCGTTCGATTCGTAATGACTATGGCGATTCAATAGCCGCCGTAGAGCTCAAAAATAATGCCTTGGATGTGACACGCACAGGGTGGCCGAACCCGATGCAACAAGCACGCAGCCAGTTACAACGCGTGCATTATGAGTTAAATGCCAAGGGGGAATTGTTGCGCTTATCTTGGCCGCAACTAGACCGTGAACGAGGCAGTAAACCGCAGCAAAATGTATTACTAAAACGTGTTGAATCCATGCAAATTAAAGCCTACTCAGACAGTGGTTCATTAATGCCAGAATGGCCTATTTTGCAAAGTCAAACGGCAAAGGCAACCACCCTAGATGAGCTACCACGTGCGATTGAAGTGGTGATTACCGTCAAACCGTGGGGTGAAATTCGTCGCTATTTTCGCTTGCCGCAAAATATAGAAGTGCCCAAAAATGCCACCTAATTATCTGAGCTTACAGCAAAGGCAACAACAAGGTGTCGCATTGCTAACGGTGTTATTAGTGGTGGCAATGTCGACAGTATTGGCGGTGGCGATGGTCAAAGCACAACAAGCATTATTACAGCGTTCAAGCAGTGTGTTTAGCCAAGACCAAGCGTATTTATATACCTTAGGCGCAGAGTCGTTTGCTAAAGCCATTTTGCAAGAAGACAAAGAAAAAGACCAAAATAAAAATCCGCCACAAGATAATCTCAGTGAAACGTGGGCAAAAAAAACGCCGCCTTTTCCTGTAGATGGTGGCATGGTGCAAGCTAAAATAGATGACTTGCAAGGACGTTTTAATCTGAATAATTTAACGCAAGAAGATGGTCAAGTGAATTTAGATGCGGAGTTGATGTTTCAACGCTTGTTATCGAACTTGCAAATATCGCCAGCGTTGGCATCGGCAGTGATTGATTGGGTGGATAAGGATAACTTGCCCAATGATAGCGATGGTGCCGAAGAAGATTGGTACATGCGCCTAAAGCCTGCTTATCGTAGTGCCAACAGACCCTTTGTGAGTGTTTCAGAGTTAGCACTGTTGCGCGGATTTACCCCCGACATTGTCGCGAAGCTCAGCCCTCATGTCTCGGCATTACCTGTGTTTACAACTATCAATGTTAATACCGCGAGTGCTGAAGTTTTAGCTTCAATGAGTGATAGCACGATGTTGGTGATGGCTAAAGACTTGGTGGAAAAAAGACCGTCTGCGGGTTATGGCACAGTGGATGCTTTTATGGAGCAACCGATTCTTGTTGGGTTAGAGCCAACGATCAAACAAAACTTGAGCAAACTTTTAGGTGTGCGTTCACAATTT
>JBKJUH010000162.1:0-3552 GCA_046590075.1 Agitococcus sp. | reverse complement strand
GTGAGTCAAGTTAAAGCAGATTTTCTAGGCAAATGATAACAATGTTGCTTGGTGCACCTAAGTTGTATTGCCATTAATAGCGTATTATTGCTAAGAAAATGAGGGGTGAATTTTGATTACAGTGCTATTGGTGGACGACCATGAACTGGTGCGAATGGGGGTGCGTCGGATGTTATCAGACGTGGCTGATATTAATGTCGTTGGTGAGGCGTGTAATGGCGAAGATGCCATCACACTCGTCCGAAAATTAAAACCCAAAGTGGTGTTAATGGATGTGCAAATGCCCGGTATTGGCGGCATTGAAGCGACACGTAAATTAGCGCACTCGTTTCCTCAGTTGGCTATTTTAGTGGTGACGATTTGTGAGGAAGAGCCTTTTCCTTCGCGCATCTTAAAAGCAGGGGCATTGGGTTATATTACGAAAGGCACAGATTTACAGGAGATGGTGTTAGCCATTCGCAAGGTTGCTGCGGGTCAGCGTTATCTGAGTGCCGATGTTGCTGCCCAATTAGCGGATAACTGGCTAGAAAAAGATAAAGTCGTTGCATCACCGTTTGAATTATTGTCTGAGCGTGAATTACAAGTGGCGATTATGATTGCCAATTGCAGTAGCGCACAAGAAATAGCAGACCAATTATTTTTGAGTCCTAAAACCATTAGTACCTATCGTTCTCGTATTTATGAAAAATTAGAGGTGGATAATGATGTCAAAATTGCACATCTCGCTATGCGTTTTGGTTTTGTTCAACATGATAAAAATAATTAATACTTATGATGAGCGATAAACTCAGTGCCATACTCGCGACATTACCGACCTTACCAGGTGTCTATCGAATGCTCGGTGCTCAGGGTGAAGTGTTATATGTTGGCAAAGCAAAAACTTTAAAAAATCGTGTTAGTTCCTATTTTCAAAAAAATATTACCCATCCCAAAACTCAAGCTTTAGTTGCCAAAATTTGTGATATTGAATTAACTATCACTACTTCAGAAACCGAAGCGTTATTACTCGAACAAAATCTGATTAAAACGCTGAAACCGCCGTTTAATATTTTATTAAGAGATGATAAATCCTATCCTTATATTGTTATTTCGAGCGATAAACCCTATCCACGTATTAGTTGGCAACGCGGCAAACACGGCCATCATCAAGGTACAGTATTTGGCCCCTATCCCAATAGCCAAGCGGTGCATGACAGTTTGTTGTTATTACAAAAACTGTTTCAGGTGCGCCAATGCGAAGACAGTACCTTTAGAAATAGAGAAAGGCCGTGTTTGCAATATCAAATCAAACGCTGTCGTGCGCCGTGTGTGGGGTTAGTTAGCCCTGAAGATTATGGCCAAGATGTCGAAAGTACCGTACGTTTTTTAGGTGGCAAAAATAGTGAATTGCAACAAGGACTCATTCGAAAAATGGAAGAGGCTGTGGAAGAGTTAGCCTTTGAATCCGCAGCCATTTATCGTGACCAGTTATCGGCACTGAGGCAAGTACAAGCACAGCAATCGGTGTATTGTGAACAAGGCGAAGCCGATATTTTTGCCGTGGTCGAACAAGCAGGTTTACTGTGTGTGCAGGTATTATTTGTCCGTGGCGGTAGAGTATTGGGTAGTAAAAGTTACTTTCCTGAAACCACAGAATTTGAGCTAGCTGACGTCTTAAACGAATTTTTAGCGAGTTTTTACTGGCAACAAACGCGCGATTTACCACAAGAAATTATCACCAATCATCCCTTAACGGCTGATGATAGTCTGTGCTTAGTACAGGCTATTCAACAAAGTTATGGACAGAAAATCGCCATTAAATCACGAGTGAAAGAGGATCGTGCGGCATGGTTATCCTTAGCGCAGTTAAATGCTGTTGAAGCCTTAAAAGCAAGACTGGCCAATAAAATACAAGTGACAGCGCGTTTAGCAGCGTTACAACAAGTATTAGGTTTAGATATGCCCCCACAACGTTTAGAGTGTTTTGATATTAGTCACACGCAAGGTGAGGCAACGGTGGCTTCTTGTGTGGTGTTTGATAGCCAAGGCGCAAAAAAACGAGATTATCGTCATTATTTAATTAAAGATATTGTCGGTGGCGATGATTACGCGGCAATGGAGCAAGCCTTAACACGACGATTCAGCAAAGTTACCGTCGATAGCCCTTTGCCTGATATTTTGTTGATTGATGGTGGCAAAGGACAATTAACACAAGCTAAGCGCGTGTTGGCGAGTTTGAATATCAATACTGTGTTTTTGTTGGGTGTGTCGAAGGGTGAAGGGCGGAAGGCAGGTTTAGAAACACTGCATTTTGCCAATGGCGAAACCCTGCAAATAGCGCCAGATGCCATTGCCTTACACCTTATTCAATATATTCGTGATGAAGCCCATCGTTTTGCCATTACTAAACATCGAGCCAAACGTGATAAAGCACGTAAAACATCACCATTAGAGGCGATTCCGCGCTTGGGTCCGAAACGACGACGTGATTTATTGAATCATTTTGGGGGGTTGCAAGGCGTATTAACGGCCAGCATTAAGGAGTTGGCGGCTGTGCCAAACATTGGTTTAGCGCTCGCAGAGACGATTTATGCTATCTTACATTAGGTTTGTTTGGTTGTAACTGTCCCTTCGACTCCGCTCAGGGAGCGTTTTTGCGTTGGCTGAGCGGAGTCGAAGCCATTGCGTTTGAGGTGTAAACGTCAACCTACAGACCTTGGCAATTATCTGATGAATTATTGAAATTTTAACGTTGGAGTTGTGCTTTTGACCAACAATCCCTTGTGGAACATTCCCAATATTCTCACTTTAATGCGGGTTTTGCTGATACCTGTGTTGGTGCTTTTAGTGTATTTGCCCGCGTTTGAGTGGCAGCATTGGCTAACCGCAACGGTATTTTTATTGGCAGCGATTACTGACTGGTTTGACGGTTATTTGGCGCGTTTGCTCAATCAAACTTCGGCATTTGGACGGTTTTTAGACCCTGTAGCGGATAAATTGATGGTGGCAGCGGCATTAGTGGTGTTGGTGCAGTCGCATCATTCCATTTGGATGGTTATGCCTGCTATTGTCATTATTTCGCGTGAGATTGCCATATCAGCGTTGCGCGAATGGATGGCCGAATTAGGCAAACGTGCCAATGTTGCCGTTTCTCATATTGGTAAATGGAAAACGACCGCGCAAATGACGGCTATTACTGTGTTGTTAGTACAGGATCCGACCTTAAATATTTTAGGATATGTACTGTTATATGTGGCGGTAGTGCTGACAATTTGGTCAATGTTGATTTATTTGAAGGCGGCATGGCCAGATTTAAGTCAGGCAGATTAAAACATACTTGACGATTGGTAAAAATCGTCTACACTACTCGCCCTACGAATGCGGGAATAGCTCAGTTGGTAGAGCACGACCTTGCCAAGGTCGGGGTCGCGAGTTCGAGTCTCGTTTCCCGCTCCACGTTTTAAAAGCCGACTTTTTAGTCGGCTTTTTGCTTTTATGATCTGGACTTACGCATTTCATCGAACACGCGCGTTTTGTGAACTAAAAATCGTTGGAAACGATTGTTTAGTGAGT
>JBKJUH010000054.1:0-4910 GCA_046590075.1 Agitococcus sp. | reverse complement strand
TCGTTAATGCCAACTGCTTTTTTGAGTAACAAATCCGCTTCTTTGTAATTTTGCTGTTGAATACGAATCAACGCCTGATTAATGGCGGGACCCGCAAACATCGGGGCTTTGCTTTGAATGTCATCAAAGCGAGTAAACGCCTCATCAAGCTGTAAGGACTTCATCAAGACAATTGCTTGTTGATAATCAGCTAACACGGGGGCAGCAAGCTTTTTAAGTTCTGCACTGACATCGGCCATTATAGGTTCTTGTGATGTGTCCCCTATGACGGCATTTTTCTCTTTGCTCTCATCTTTAGTTTTGCTTTGCCCTTGAGCGGCACGCTCTTTGGCCAATTTTTCTAAGTCAAGTTCATTGGTTTCTGTGGGGGCAATGGCGGCATTGGTGGTGTCAGGTGTTTCGGGTGCTTTTTTAGGCGCACTGCTACAGGCAGCTAAAATGCTGCTTAATAATAACGTTAACCCTAAGTGTTTAGGCGCAAACATGGATAATTCCTCAGTAAATCTCGTCGATTGCGTCTTCTAACTGTTCACTTTTCTTGTAGCGACCAGGTGACAGTTCAGAAAGAGCGGCAAAGCTTTTTTGCACGTAACCATCGTAAACATCTTGTTTGACTAAATTGGCATTAGCGGTATAGATGTCGATAGCTTTGTTCGCTAAGGGTTCTGCTTGTTCTTCCAATAAGATGCCGTATTGCTCCAGTTCGAGTTCATTTAAGCCTTTAGGTTTTTCGCTGGCAATCAAATCAGCCGCAAGTTTTTGATAAATTTGCGCTTGTTGATAATTAGCAGCGGTAGTGAACTCGGCAACGCCAATCGCAGCCACTTGGTTATACGCACCTAAAGCCGCTTGCATGGCTTTTTTCTTGGCCAATAAATTCGGTTTTAATGGCTGTTTTAAGGTAATAGCCGCAAAACTTTCATAAAGCGGTTGGCTCAACTTGAAGTGAGACATTGCGCCAAAGTAACGAATGCGTGGTGACGCTTTATCTGCCAGTTTGTCATGGACTTGGGCGAGACTTTTGAGTGAGCTTTGCGCGTCTGCCGTCAGGCCGTTTTTGTCGTAATAAGTGTAAAGACGAAACATGGCTTCGGCGCGTAACTCCACAGGATTTGTCGTATCGGCATAATACTGTTGATAAATTTTAATGGCCTGTTCGGGTTGTTTGATTTTTTCAAACGTTTCTGCTGCTAACCATAAGGCTTCGCGCGCGGCCGCAGGGTTTTTCTTTTGGTCACGCGCAGCAATGGCTTGGTATTGCAACGCTGCATTGCCTAAGTCATCTGATTTTTCATAAGCGACGGCCAATTTTTCGGGAATATCTTGGCTAAGTGGGCTGTTAGGATGACGGGTACGGAAGGCAATCAGTACGGGAATGGCTTCTTTGTACTTTTCGGCATTGATTAACACAGTGGCCGCATCAAAATCAGCTGTGGCTTTAAGTTTGGTATCGGCCGCCATATCAGCCGCTTTTAAAAAGGTTTGCGCTGCCAATTCTGGGTTTTTATCATCACGAAGTTTTTCGGCTTGACGATAATAGGTTGTCGCTAAACGGTCTTGATAACGCGCTTTTAGCTTGTCGTCTTTAATATCAAAGGCAAGCACTTGTTGATAGGATTTATCCGCATCCTCCAAATTACCTTTATCAAATTGCGCGTCAGCAACAACGGTAGCAGCTTCTAGGCGTAATGTTTGGTCAACAGGCGGGTTGATGGCCAGTAACATTTGCGATGTCCGTACCGCACTATCAAAGTCTTTGAAGTGTAGATATAAGTTGGTCAAACCTTGCAATAACAAAGCTGAGTTTTTATCTTCAGGCAAAGTCGCGACAATACGAATGATTTGCGCTTCTAAGTCTTTACTTAGCTGTTTGGCGGTATCATCGTAGTCAGGATAATGGTCATAGACAAATTGAGTGAGACCCTGCATCACAATGGGTGTGTTGCTATTTTGAGGGAAGTGCTCGGCAAATTTGATGGTGCTGGCTAAGCGTGCTGGCGTTAATGCTTTGCGTGCCACTTCGTCAGTACCTAGTGATTTATCCCACTCTTGATAACTTAATAGTGCAAAAGAAGCGGCATCGGCTGATTTTGGATTGGCAGTGTAGTCGTAAGCGGTTTTTTCAAACTCAATAATAGCTTCTTGATAGTTTTTGGCAGAATACAATACTTCGGCCAATAACTGATTAACGACAACCGCATCTTCTTCTTTAGGTTTTAGGCTCAGGTGAGCACGATACCATTTTGCTGCTTTTTGGTAGTCTGCTGGTTCATTATCTAATTGCGCTAAGGCATGATAATGTTTAGCTAAATCAATAATATGGCCTTCAAGAATAGGGCGTAGTTTGGCTTGCGTGGCCGCGTCGGATTGTTGCCAATAGGTGCTGGTTGGGTCGTAATGCTGAACAAATTCTTCTTTAGCAGTCACCACTAATGACGGGAAACCACCCAAGTCATAGGTGTTAATAATGGCGGTACTGAGGTCGGGCGCATCGGGGTCAAAGGGATGTCTGTTGATAAATGCGGTGTAGGTTTCGGCGGCATCACGATACAGTTTTTTACCGATGTAGGCTTTGGCTAAGTTGTTGTAAATGATGGACTCATAGAATTTTTCGCCTACTTTATCAAAATAGACATTCAATGATTTAGCGCCTTCCATTTGAATCAACGATAGGCTGATGATATCCAAAGCACTTTGTAGGGCATCTTCTTCTTGTTTGCTTTTCTTGGGTTTAATCCAAATTTTTTCGGCGAAGCCAAAAAATAGCGGAATGGCATTTTCGTAATCAGAAGCGCGATACAGTGACCAACCTTTTTTGTACATGGATTGGTCGTAAAAGCCTGATTTGGTGTCGGTTAACACTTTGCCGTAATAATCAGCAGCTTTGGTAAAGTGATTATTGGCAAACGCATCTTCGGCTAAACGAAAATAAACTTCGGTTAAGTGTTGTGTTTCTGGATATTTTTCGGCTAACAATTTTAACGCAGCCAAAGACTCTTGCTTTTGCCCCAATAAGTCGTAATTTTTAGCCAGTTCGTAATAAATTTCTGCTCTAGACTCTGCGGCTGGCATGCGTTCAATTAAGTCTTGATAAAATTCGACGTTTTTATTGAGTAGTTCTTGCTCGGCTTTATCGACATCTTTGTTATTGGAGCCACTTTTTAACCGACGAGCAACACCCAAATAAGCAGTAGCTGTACCAGGATCTTGAGACGCTTTAGCATCACGAATCAGACGGTTGTATAATGCTTCATTTAACTTGTCATTAATTTGGGCATCAATACTGTTGGTGTTGGCAACGACTTCTTCTGCGGACTGTGCTGCCATGATGTTTGAGCGCGGTTGCAGTTTGTTTAATCGCGCTGCGGCATCGGAAAAAGGTGATGGGTCAGGCGCAACCGTCATCTTGACTTGCGCTAAACTAGCCAGTGTTTTAACGGGAGCTGGAGGGGGCTGGCGATAGACCGTCGAAGGCGGCGGTGTAGCAACGCTACTGCACGCAGTGACAAATGCTACCGCGACCGCTAGTGGTGTGAGTCGATAGAGAGATGTCTTAGCAATCATAATTTTTCACTAGCTTTGGGGGCTGCGGGGCTGGTCTTTTGTTCGACTCGCTCCATCCCTAAATAGGTTTCGGTGATATAAGTCGTTAAACGTTGACGACGTTCTTCCATTAAACTTTTGGCTAAGGTACGCAAATAGTCTTGATGCTCGATGCGGGCATTAGCGACTTGGGTTTGCAAGGCAAGTGCTTTTTCTTTTAACTCAGGAAATTTTTGACTGCTTTTGGCTTGGACAGCTTGTTGGTTGTCTGCTAACAAGGTTTCAACGGTAGCTAAGCGCGATTTGGTGTTGCGCAGTTGCTCGGTGGACTCTTGGAGCTTTTGGTAGATTTCATCTCGTGAGGCGGAATGTCGAGCGATTTCAAACATGGTCACGCTTTTAAGACGATTCAAGCGGTCTTGCATCTCTTGTTTACCATCAAGGCTTAATTTGCCCGATTTACGCGTCAGTTTGTTGATTTGTTGCAAACGAGCGGTTTCTGCTTGGGTGGCGGCATCGGTGTAAGCATTTGCATTACTTCCCATGCGCTTGGCACGCACTTGAACAGCTTGCCATTTCTTAACCAAAACCACATAACTTTCACGCAGTGCTTTAAGCTTGGCTTCAGTCTCAGGCAATACTGCCTGTCTAGCTTCAAGTGTTTGCGCCACTTCTTGCAACGCGGCAATGTCACGTAAACGCGTGTCTAGTAGTATATTAATGCGCTCAAGCTGTCGGTATTGCTTAAAGGCTTCATTAAAGGCGGAAGAGGCAAACAATTTACTAAACAAACCCGCAGTAATAGCATTGTTGGTGGCAGGTAGCGGTTTCAGATTCAATGGGTCAGCTTCGCTAGAGTTGACTTTCATGGGGGCTAAAATATCTGGCCAGTTACTTTCATCAACACGAATGGCTGTTCTTTCGAGTTGTGCTAATTGCTCACGCAGAGTAAGCGCACCAATACGATAACTAGCACTAGCTTTAGTTTTAGCACCTAAATCCTCATAAATGCGCGCACCTAACAAAAAGGCTTCTTGTACGGCAGGGTCAGCAGTATTGCGACTTTGTAATTCTAAGGTGGCAGGTAAAGCCAATTCATATTCTTTTTGAAGGTAATGCGAATAAGCTAAGGTTAATAATGCCGAGTTACTGTAGGGGCCTTCAAGGCGTACGCGTAATAAAGAGCTCCGCGCTTCTTGAAAGTTTTCTGCTTTCAAATGGCGAAAGGCAATGGCAAGTGCCGCTTTGTCTTTTAGGTTTAAGCTTTCATCGTCATTGCCTGCTTTGAGAATCATGTCATCAAGGCTAGCAATTCCTTGAGCAAATTTGCCTTCTTGGAGGTACGCGACACCAAGATTGTACAGGCC
>JBKJUH010000014.1:0-4351 GCA_046590075.1 Agitococcus sp. | reverse complement strand
CAACACGGACGTTAATGCAGGTGTAATCGACTTAAAGAAATTACTTAGGGATTTACCGTCGTTAGTATCTGCGCCTTCTAGTTCAAGTGCCTTAAAGCTTTGTCCCACTAAACTGGCAATAATCGGCGTAATACGGTCATTGGCTTCTAAAGGCAACGGTTCAGCGTTTTGGACAAATAATAACTGTCGGGCAAAGGTTAACTCTCGCCATTTGGGCGCGGTGTCACCTGTTTCGGGCAGGTCTTGGCCACAGAATAAAACATAGGCACTATCGGCCTTCGCTTTGATGTAACCTTGCCAGCCATATTGGTCGGCAAAGTGCTGTAATTCCAAAGCGGCTTCTTTTTCGAAGCCAGCACGACAATAAATCAAATAAGCATTGGCCATAAGGCTAGAGTCTAAGTAAGAGAGGCGCGTATAATTGCCGTCTTTTCCGCCCACTGCAAGCAATTGAGGAATATTTATGTCTTTAGTAAAACCACATGGTAGCGATGTTCTACTGCCATTGTTATTAGAAGGTGAAGCACAAGTTGCCGAATTAGCTCGCGCTCAATCCTTAAAAAAAGTATTGATTAGCTCGCGTGAAAGTGGCGACTTAATTATGTTGGGTATTGGCGGCTTCACTCCGTTGACAGGTTTTATGGGACACGCGGACTGGTTGGGTGTTTGCACAACCATGCAAACGGCAAATGGCTTGTTTTGGCCAATTCCGATTACTTTATCAACCACACCTGCAACAGCCGATACTATTGCCATTGGTGAAGATGTGGCTTTGGTCGATAGTGATAGCGGCGAAATCATGGGTACGATGACCGTTAGCGAAAAATACCGCATCGACAAAGACTTAGAGTGCCGTGAAATTTTCCGTACCAATGATATGGCTCACCCTGGCGTAAAAATGGTGATGGAGCAGGGCGAGGTGAATTTGGCGGGCTCGGTGAAAGTATTATCACAAGGCGAATTCCCCACTAAGTATGCTGATACCTATATGACACCTGCGGAAACACGCACATTGTTTGAAGCCAAAGGCTGGAAAACGATTGCTGCTTTTCAAACGCGTAATCCAATGCACCGTTCGCACGAATATCTTGCCAAAATCGCCATTGAAATTTGTGATGGTGTATTAGTGCATTCCTTATTAGGCGCATTAAAACCGGGTGATATTCCTGCCGAAGTGCGTCAAGAAGCCATTAGCGTGTTAATCGACAAGTATTTTGTCAAAAACACGGTAGTGCAATCGGGTTATCCTTTGGATATGCGTTATGCAGGCCCTCGTGAAGCCTTATTACACGCCTTATTCCGTCAAAACTATGGTTGCTCACATTTGATTGTCGGTCGTGACCATGCAGGCGTAGGCGAATACTACGGCCCATTTGACGCACAAACGATTTTTGATCAAGTACCCGTAGGCGCACTGCAAACTCAGCCGTTAAAAATTGACTGGACATTCTGGTGTAATGCCTGTGGTGGCATGGCCTCGACCAAAACCTGTCCACATACACCTGCTGATCGCGTATTGGTATCGGGTACAAAGTTGCGGAAAGCCTTATCGGAAGGTGGTGTGGTCGAAGATAACTTCTCCCGTCCTGAAGTCTTAGAAGTGTTACGCGCTTATTATGCGTCTTTAGAAGAGCATGAAAAAGTGAAAGTGGAGTTGACAGGGCATTCGGCGAAATAAGCACTGTCCACGCAGGTGAGCCTTGCCAAAGTACGTTGACAAGGCTCATGTGAGTGATAAACAGTGTTGTAGTGTTACGGCTGTGCAAGTTGGGTTTGTGCTACACTTTACCTAACGTACAGGAGAAATAATGATGACGGTACTGGTTTTAGATACCCTCAAATTTTCGCAAAAGTTGCGTGAGGCGGGTTTTGAAGAAAAACAGGCCAACGTGGTTGCCCAAGCCATTGCGGAAGTCATCGAAAGTGAATTGGCTACCAGCAAGCATCTAAAAGACCTAGAACTTAATCTCAAACCCGATTTAAGAGAAATGGAGCTGGTGCAACAAAAAAACCTAGCCGAAACAAAAGCAGAACTCATTCGTTGGGTGGTAGGAATGGCATTTGTACAAATTAGTCTTATTTCGGCATTGTTGCTTAAGCAGATGGCTTAACCTCATCGCTCGTAAAAAAGCCCACATATTTTCGCGGGCTTTTATTTAGAGAAGAATTGCGTTTATCTCAAGCCGTATTCTTCATCTAACATGCCTTTGTCACTTGGGCTTTTTGGTGCGTAATCGCGCGGTGGCTCAATGGCGGATAAAAACTTATCATCATTTAACATCGCAGGTTGTGGGTACGCATCTTTAGACGTAGCCAAACCTAAAAACGCACTCGCAGGATTGCTGCTGGTATGACGTTTATTGTCGGCACACAATTCATTTGCGCCTGTTTGCAAATGTTCGTGAACTTCTCGGTAAGCATTGGTTAAATTATTGACCAATTGCGCGGAGTGAGAAAAATGTGTTGTCACTGTTTCTTGATAATGTTCGTATTTGCCTTGCAAGGATTTTAAATGGTCTTCTAATTCGCGCACACGATTGTCGCTATTGCGATAAAACTGTAGAAAATAGCCAGCAGCAACACCGATTGCAAACATTAACAGATATAGCAACCACTCCATAGAATCCCCCAAGTACAGTATTTAATATTGGCGTTTAGGACGCTAGTCTATAACATTCTTATAGGACTTACGCGCTTATTGCGTCTTTGTTCACATTTTAGCCACTTTAGGCGGCTTTATGTTCACAAAGCGCACCAAGTGCGGTGCGTAAGTCCTGTCCCACATAAATTGATTGTCGAGTATCAGCATGACTGCAACAAGCGATGTGCAAGGCCAAATCGGGCGCCTAGAAACACGTCTCACAGTACCACCAACTGCTAAAGTTGGGCAAGTAGCAGTCGTTTGTCATCCACACCCATTATTTGGGGGCACAATGAATAATAAAGTGGTAACGACAGTGGTTCGCGCCTATAAAGAAATGGGTTTGCCAGTTGTCACTTTTAATTTTCGCGGTGTTGGCCAAAGCGAAGGTAAACATGATGATGGTGTGGGGGAGGTGGATGACGCAATTGCTGTTATTACATGGGCATTGGCGCAAACACAAGCGACTGAACTATACTTAGCAGGCTTTTCCTTTGGTTCATACATTGCGGCGGCAGCTGTCAGTCGTTTGTCAGCTTTGCCTGTGCATCTTCAACAGTTATTGTTAATTGCACCACCCGTTCACCATTATCCCTTTGCTGCATTAGATTTACCGACAGCCACTCTTGTACTTCAAGGTGATGCCGATGAAGTTGTGCCAGCCGACGAAGTGTTTGATTGGGCAGACAAAAAAGCCTTAAAAGTCGTGCGTTTTGCGGGCTGTAGTCACTTTTTTCATGGTCGTTTACCTGAGTTACGGCAATCTATTTTGGAAAACCACGTATGAGTTCTGAGTTAACCCCTGTTTTGAGTCCTTTGGCACGGTATCAGCAAGATATTGTCAGTGGTGTGTTTCAGTATGATGCAGCACAGCAAGCGGCTGTTGACGAGCTACAACGTATTTATGATGCTTTAACGCAGCGTTACCTAGCGACACAAACAAGTAATGCTTTAAGCCGTATTATGTTAGCCAAAGAGATGAAAACACCCGTCAATGGCTTGTATTTATGGGGTGGCGTTGGCCGTGGTAAAACTTATCTCATGGATTTGTTTTGTGAGGCCTTGCCGTTTAGACGCAAACTTCGCATTCATTTTCACCGTTTTATGCAGCGTGTACATAAAGAACTCAATGATTTGAAGGGCGAAAAAGATCCACTCAAACAAGTTGCTGACCGTATTCATGCTGACGCGGTGGTGATTTGTTTTGATGAGTTTTTTGTCACCGACATTACCGATGCCATGTTGCTGAAAGTTTTATTTGAGGAGCTGTTTTTACGTGGAGTCACTTTAGTCGCCACCAGTAATATTATTCCCGATCGACTGTACGAAAATGGTTTGCAACGGGAACGCTTTTTACCCGCCATTGCCTTAGTCAAAGAGTTTTGTCAGGTATTAAATGTCGATTCTGGTATTGATTATCGTTTGCGCGTCTTAACCCATGTCGAATTGTATCATTCGCCTTTAGATGACGAAGCCGAAAGCAGCCTTCAACAAAGCTTTAATGAGTTGGTGCAGGGTGCAATCATTCACTATGATGAAATCATCGTTAATGAGCGAGTAGTGACGGTGCGTTCGCGTACAGAAGATGTTTTATGGTGCGATTATCATGAATTATGCGAAAAGCCGCGTAGTGCCTCAGATTATATTGAGCTTGCCCGTGAGTATCACACCCTCTTACTCAGTAACATTCCGATGATGGGCGAGAAAAAT